>CAZEKK010000110.1:0-8399 GCA_964512905.1 uncultured Solirubrobacteraceae bacterium | reverse complement strand
CCGCACGCCCGGCGGCACGTGGAGCCGCGACCCGGTGCCGGTCACGACCCGCGGCTACTCCTACGCGGGCCGGCCGAACGGCCTCTACGCTGGCGCCACGCTGCTCACGGCCGCGCCGATGGCCGGCATCGGCCAGATCTTCCGCGGCAGCGGCGACCCGAACCCGGGCACGCCGATCCCCGCCCCCGACGGCTGCTACTCCACCTCCCCCACTCTCGCGATCGACGGCGCGACCGGCGCCGTCTGGGCGGCCTGGATCCAGGCGCTGTGCGGCGCCAACGGCGGGATCTATGCCCAGCAGGTCGACCCCGCCTCCGGCGGGCTCGTCGGCACGCCGCTCAAGGCGCCGGGCTCCACGTGGAAGATCGACGGGCGCGACGGCGCCGCCGACCTCGGCCTCAACGAGGACCTCGCCGTCACCGGCAGGCCCGGGCAGCCCGGGGTCTTCGTCGCCTTTGCGGCAGACAACGGCGCCCGGGTGCGCGTGTGGCGGGTCGGCGCGCCCGGAACGACCGCGGTCGGGCGGCGCAGCAGCCGCGCCGACGCGCGCGACGCGATGCTGACCGCCGAGCCGCGGTCAGGCAGGATGTGGCTGGCCTGGACCGAGAACGACCGCCTGTGGCTGCAACGGATCGCCGCCAGCGGCGCGCTGCTCGGGAGCCCCCGCCCGCTCGACCCCCCGCGCGACGCCAAGACCCCGGTCCTCGCGGTGCACACGTGGGACACCGTCGCCGCCGAGAACGCCGTGGACGTGGTCTACGGCTACCGGCGCGACGGCGACACGCCCGGCGGCCTCTGGCACACGCGGATCACGCCGTAGGCGGCGCCTACGCCGCCGCCAGCAGCGCGACGCCGGCGAACGCCAGCACGATGCCCACGGCCTGGATGCCCCGCATGCGCTCGTGCAGGAGCGCCATGGCGAGGATCACCGTCGTGACCGGGTAGAGCGCCGAGATCACGCTCACGACGCTCAGCAGGCCGAGCGTGCTCGCGATCGTGAACGTCGCGAGCGCGAGCGTCTCGAGCGTGCCGACGACCAGCAGCGGGCGGGCGTCGGCCATGCCGCGCGGCATGGCCGGCCGGCGCACGAGCGCCGCGCCGGCGATCAGGACGAACCCGGTCGTCCGCGCCACCATCAGGGCCCACCAGACGCTCGCGTCCCCGGCCGCGTCGAGGCCGACGAAGCCGCCGCCGATCCCCGCCGCGGCGGCCAGGCCCAGCAGGACCGCGAGCCGCGCGGTGCGGGCCCTGATCGGATCGTCGTGGCGCTCCAGCGACGCCAGCACCACGCCGACCGTGGCGACGACGATCCCGGCGAGCTGCAGCCCGCTCGGCCGCTCGCCGCTCGCGATGCCGACGATCACCGGCAGCGCGGCGCTCGTCCCCGAGATCGGCGCCACGATGCTCATCGTCCCGATCGCCAGCCCCCGGTACAGGCACGCGATGCCGATCACGCCCGAGGCGCCGCCGGCGAGGACCGGCCACACCTCGCCCAGGCCCGGCCAGGGGTCCCCGGCGACCAGCAGCGCACCGGCCAGCAGCACGACGCCGATCCCGTAGCTGATGGCGAGGACCGCGAGGACCGACCAGCGCTTGCTCTGCATGCCGCCGATGAAGTCGGCTGCCCCCCAGGCCAGCGCTGAGGCCAGCGCGAGGCCGATCGCGCCCACGTCAGGCGGCCAGGCCGGACAGCAGGCCGCCGATCCAGGCGAGGTCCGGCTGCCCGTCGAGGGCGAGGATGCGTGCGGACGCCTGCTCGGCTGCGGCCGCGGGCAGGCCCGACGCGCAGGCCCGGAACTTGGCCGCCACCGCCTCGGAGCTCGCGGGCCGTGCCGCAGATCCGGCAGGTGCGGCCGGCCCAGCAGCGGCGTCGGCTCCGCCGCGGCGGCGGATCCGCGTCGCGCCCGCGAAGATCGACGGCGGCGGCTCGCCGCCCCACGGCTCCGACCGCACGCGCGCGGCGAGCGCGAGCACGTCGGGGTCGCCGATCGCCTCCGCGGCGAACGACCCGAGCGTGAGCGGGCCGGACACGAGCCGCGAGGCCACGCAGAACGGCAGGCTGAACTTCGCGTCGTAGGGCGTCGCCGGCCGCCGCTTCGCCTGCGCCGGCTCGAGCACGATCGGCACACCGGGATCCGGGATGCGCACGACGATCTCCGCGATGTCGTCAGGGTCGATCTGCTCGGCCGCCGCGAGCGCCGCCGCCTGCTCGACGCAGGCGTGGACGAAATGGCAGGCCGGCACGAGCTTGATCGCGACGCCGGGCAGCCGCCACTCCTCGCCGAACCCCGCGACCGCATCGCTCGCCGCGCCGCCCGACCCGGCGTGGGCGGCGAACAGGCCGAACCGCCCCTCGAGGACCGTCGCCGGACCGGTGGCGCCGTTCGCTGCCAGCCGCGCGGCCTGGATGCCGGCCTGCGCCGCCCAGCCCGCGTGCAGCGGCTTGGTCGCCGACCCGTCCTCGAGATACTCGAACAGCCCCGAGGCGAAGCTGCCGGCGACCCCGAGGGCGCAGACCGCCTGCACGTCGTCGAGGCCGAGCAGCAGCGAGGCCGCGAGGGCCGCGCCGACCACCCCCACGACGCTCGTCGGGTGAAACCCCCGCGCATAGAGGTCGGGGGCGTGCGGGGCGCCGAGGTGCACGACCGCCTCGGCGCCGAGCGCGTAGGCGGCGAGCACCTCGGCGCCGCTCGCGCCGGTGGCCTCGCCGGCGGCCAGCGCCGCCGGTGCGACGACCGCGCTCACGTGGGTGCTCGAGCGCTCGTCGGTGTCGTCGAAGTCCAGTGCGTGGCAGGCGGTTCCGTTCACGAGCGCGGCCAGCGGGGCCGGTACAGGCGCAGCGAGGCCGAGCGCCGACGCTTCGGGCGTGCCGCCCTGGGCCGCCGCGAGCGCTCGCGCGGCGCCGGCGACCGGCGTGGCCTGGCCCGCCAGGCCGGCCCCGAGCGTGTCGAGCAGGTGCAGCGACGCGGCGTCGCGGGCGGCAGCGGGCAGCCCGCCGGCCTGGAGCCGGCGGGCGACCGCGACCAGCCGCGCAGCGGAGGCGTCGGCGCTCAGTCGCGCTTGCCCCGGCCGTGCAGGAGCGCCAGGCCCTTGCCGAACAGCTTCGTCGTGCGCGCCGAGTACGGGAACATGTGGAGGTCCTTCTTCGGCGCGAGCTTCGTGACGAGCACCGTCTGCTGCGCGCAGTACTTGCGGATGCCGTTCGCACCGTGGCGCGTGCCGAGCCCCGAGGCCTTCCAGCCGCCCATCGGCAGTTCCAGCGCGGTGTAGTTGATCTGCACGTCGTTGACGCACACCACGCCGGACTCGATGCGGCGGGCGATCGCCTCACCGCGGGCCGCGTTCTTCGTGATCACCGAGGCGGCGAGCCCGTAGGGCGAGTCGTTGGCGAGGCGGACGGCCTCGTCGGCGTCGGCGACCTTCATGATCGGCAGCGTCGGCCCGAACGTCTCCTCGGTCATGCACTTCATCGTGTGGTCGACGTGGACGAGCACCGTCGGCTCGTAGAAGCGACCGTCGCCCTCCGCGGCCTTGCCACCGGTGAGAACCTTCGCCCCCTTCGCGACCGCGTCCTGGACGTGGGCGTCGATCGTCTCGATCTGCGGCGGGAAGATCACGGCGCCGACGTCGACGGTGCCTGGGCCGACCGGCTTGCCCTGGCGCAGCGCGCGCACCTTGTCGGTGACCTTGGCGACGAACTCGTCGTAGACGGGGGCCTCGACGTACACCCGCTCGACCGAGATGCAGACTTGGCCGCCGTTGTTCATCGAGTAGAACGCGGCCAGGTTGGCGGCGCGCTCGACGTCGGCGTCCGAGAGCACGATCATCGGATCCTTGCCGCCAAGCTCGAGGCCGACCGGGGTGAGCGTCTCGGCGGCGCGGGCGAGCACCTTCTTCCCGGTCGCGGTCGACCCGGTGAACATCACGTAGTCGACGTGGTCGATGAGCGTCGCCCCGGTCTCGCCGTAGCCGGTGACGACCTGGTAGACGTTCTCGGGCATCCCGCACTCGTCGAGCATCTCCTTCATGAGCAGCGAGGTGAGCGGAGTGACCTCGGACGGCTTGAGGATGACGGCGTTCCCGGCCGCGAGCGCGGGGATGCAGTCGCCGAACGAGTTCGTGAGCGGGAAGTTCCACGGCCCGATGACCCCGACGACGCCGAGCGGCTTGTAGCGGATGACGAGGCGGCGGCCCTTGACGAACGGGCTCGACGTGCGGACCTTCTCGTCCGCGAGGTACTCCGGAGCCATCTTGGCCCAGAACCCGAACGCCGCGGCGGCGTAGCCGATCTCGGCGAGCTGGGCGTCCTCGTGGGTCTTGCCGGTCTCGGACACGATGGTGTCGATGACTCGCTGGGAGTTGTCGATGACCCACTTCTGGGCGCGGCGCAGGATGCGGGCGCGGCCCTCGAAGCCGAGCGCCTCCCAGCCCGGCTGCGCCGCCCGGGCACGGGCCACGGCAGCGGCGACCTCGTCCGCGCTGGCGATCGGAACGGTGCGGATGATCTCGCCGGTCGCGGGGTTCTCGACGGGAATCCCCTCGGCCCCGGCGCCGTTGGCTGAGACCTCGGCGGTCTGCTCGACGGTGGCCATGTGTGTGCCCTCTCCTTCGACGGTCGCGAACGGCCAACGATACAGGGGCACGAGAGGACTGGCCGGCCGGCCAGCCGCGCTCAGCGGACCAGCGCGAGGCGCCCGAACGCGCCAGCCCGCGGGATGACTTCGTCGGCCCCCGTGCCGAGCCAGCCCTCCAGCAGGCTGGCGTAGACGCGCCGGAAGTCGACGGTCACCGCGAGGTTGTCCTCGCGATCGAGCGCCGTGAGGCTCGGGTAGTCGGTGAGGATCCCGCCCGCGGCGCGCGTCCCCTGCACCCAGGCCACGCCGCCGGCGCCGTGGTCGGTCCCCTTGGACTCGTTGCCCTCAGGGCGCCGCCCGAACTCCGACCACACCACCGTGAGGACGCGGTCGGCCACGCCGCGGGCCTCGAGGTCGGCCTGGAAGGCCGACAGTGCCGCGCTCACGTCGCCCAGCGAGCGGGCCAGTTCGGCGGGCTGGTTGTCGTGGGTGTCGAAGTCGCCGTCGGCGTCGACCGTCGCCACGCGGACACCGAGCGGCTTGGAGATCAGCGCGGCCAGGCGGCTGAGCCGCGTCGCGAACTCGCTCTCCCGCGGATACGGGACCGGCGGCGCGAGCGGATCGGCACCGTCCCGTTCGGCGTAGGGCGCGAGGCGGTCGCCGACCTGCTGGGCCAGGCGGGCGCCCCGCCACGCCGCTGCCGGCCCGGGGGCGGACGGGCGGCGCGCGGAGATCGCCCGCCAGGCGTCGAAGGCGGCGTTCTGCGGCCGGCCCCAGACGCCGCGGATCCAGAACTGGGCGTCGCCCGGGGAGGCGACCGCGGCCACCGGCGCCGCCGTCGAGCGCAGCACCGGCGACAGCGAGAAGCTGGCGCTGAGGCCCTGCAGCGGGTTGTCCGCCGATCCGTGACGGTCCAGCCAGCGGCCGAGCCAGCCGGGCGCATCGGCCTCGGTGATCAGCCCGGTCTCCCAGAAGTGGCGGGAGTGGAAGTGCGACAGGTCCGGGTTGGCGTAGTCGATGCCCGGGAGGAAGCCGATCTTGCCGGCGTCGAAGAGGCCCTTGATCCCGCCGCCCGTGCCCGTGCCCAGGGCGGGGTGCAGCCCGAGCCCGGTGCTCCCGAGCGCCAGCGGATCGGCGACCCGCCCCTCCGTGCGCAGGTCGGCGTAGCGGCCGTACTGGCCGGCGGGCACGAGCGTGTCGAGCAGGTCGCAGCCGCCCGGCAGGAAGACGGAGACCAGGACGGGCGCGTTGGGCGCCGCCGCGGCCTGGGCCTCGGCGGCCTCGAGGATCCGGGCGAACGGCATGGCCTGCGCGGCGTAGACCGACAGCGTCGCGCCGAGGCCGCCGGCGAGGACCTGGCGCCGCGTGAGCGGACGGGCGGCGAAGCGGCGCCCGGCGCCCGCCGAGGTCTGGCGGAAGTCGTCGCAGGCCTTGTGGGCGGATCGCGGCATCAGTGCACCTGGGCGTCGGGGCCGGTCAGCAGGAGGTGGCGCAGCGCGCGCTGGAGCATCGTGGCGCGCTCGACGCGTTCGCGCCGGCGTTCCGGGTCGCGCGGTGCGCCGGCCATCGCCCGGCGGCACATGGTCAGCAGCGTCGCGCGGGTCCGCGCCGAGATCCACGGCCGCCCGGTGGCGTCGAGCGCCTGCTCGAGCGCGGCGGCGGGCGTGAGGTCGGGATCGCCCTTCCCGTCCTCGATCCACACGCCGCCGCCGGGGTCGAGCAGGAAGTTGCCGATCTCGTAGCGGACCCGCATCGCGTTCGAGGACATCCAGGCGGGGCCGCCGTCCCAGCCCGCGACCGAGGGCGGGCGGAAGAGCAGCTGGCCGGCGGCCTGAAGCATCCACGTGGGCGAGTCGCGACGGATCGGCGTGCGCGTGACCCGCAGCGCGCCGGCCATGAAGACGACCGGGCTCTTGACCATGTCGGGCGCTCCCAGGTCGGCGTAGAGCGCGGGATGCGCGAGGATCGCGGCGACGACGGGCTTGATCGCGCCGCCGGACCGGCGGTAGCGCGACGTCAGGCTCCGAACGGTCGCGCGGCTCGGCTCGGGCACGATGAACCAGTGCCAGAGCTTCGTCACCAGGAACGGGGCGTGACGGGGGTGGGCGACGGCGAGGTCGAGCACGTCGTCGGGCGTGAAGCGGCCGCGCTTCCCGAAGATCTGCTTGACCCCGCGGTCGTGGCGATCGGGCGTGAAGACGATCCGGTCGAAGCGGTCGTTCTTCCACTTCGACTCGAAGCCGGTCAGCGCGCGCGCCGCCTGGCGGATGTCGCGCTCGGTGTAGCCGCGGCCGAGCGTGAAGAGTTCGAACAGCTCGCGGGCGAAGTTCTCGTTCGGATGCTCCTTGTCGGAGTCGGCGAGGGACAGGAACATCTGCATGGCCGGGTCGCGCATGACGTCGCCGAGCAGGACCCGGAACGAGCCGAGCGCCCGCGCGCGCAGCATGCGGTTCTGGGCGAGCATCAGCGGCGTGTCCTGATCGGTGGTCGCGAAGTGGTCGTGCCAGAACAGCGTCAGCTTCTCGACCAGCGGCCGCTGCGAGCGGACCATCCGGTCAAGCCACCACAGCATGTCGTGGCCCCACTCGTTGACCGGGTCCAGCCGGCGACCGTCGACGCGCGGCTCCGGGCCGCGGAGGACTGGGCCGGCGCCGCCGTCGAGGATCCAGGCCAGCGTCGCCGCCTTGCCGCGGCGGGCCCAGGTGCGGGCCTCCGCCGGCGTCGCGCCGAAACCCGCGCGCCAGAACAGGCGCCGGACGTGGGCCTCGGTCCAGCCGCCGCGAGCGCGGCGGGCGGCGGTCGCGCTCACCGCGGCCTCCGCACGAGGAGCCGCGCCCGCATGCCGCGGGCGGCGTGGTCGGAGAGCGTGCAGATCAGGAGGTAGGTGCCCGCACGGCGCAGCCGCACGCGCACCGTGCCGCGGCGGCCGGCGCGGATCTCGGGTCCGCGCGCGAGCGTGCGCCCGCTCGGCGCGATCACCGCGAGGTCGTGGGCGTCCTCGCCGAAGTTCGTGATGTTGAACCGAACCTCGCCGGGCGGGACCGCGCGGCGGTACAGCGCGATCCGGAACTCGCGCTGGGCGACACCGACCGCGGTCGACGGAAGCCGGGCGGCGGCGGGCGCGATCGGTGCGGGCGCCCGGGCGGCGACCGGCGCTGCGGATGCTGCCCCTGCGGGCGCCCCGGCCGCCGACCCGGCGAGCCCGGCCGCAGCCCCCGCCCAGGCGGCCAGGGCCGCGCCGGCCCCTGCGGCCGCTCTCACGCGTCGAGCTCCACGCGCTCGATCAACGCGGGCTCGACCGGACGGTCGCGCCCGTCGGTCGGCAGCGCCTCGAGCGCGTCGACCGTGTCCATGCCGGCGGTGACCTCGCCGAAGACCGTGTGCTTGCCATCGAGCCAAGGGGCCGCGTCGGTCGTGACGATGAAGAACTGCGAGCCGTTCGTATCGGGCCCGGCATTCGCCATCGCCAACGCGCCGCGGACGACCTTGTGGTCGTTGAACTCGTCCTCGAAGGTGTAGCCGGGGCCGCCGGTGCCTGTGCCCTTCGGGCAGCCGCCCTGGATCATGAAGTCCTTGATGATCCGGTGAAACGTGAGCCCGTCGTAGAAGCCGTCTGCCGCGAGCTTGCGGAAGTTCTCGACGGTCGCCGGCGCGTCGTCGTCGAAGAACTCGACCGTGATCGGCCCGGCGGACGTGTGCAGAGTGGCCTGGGACATGCTGAGGTCTCTTTCTCTGGTGTCGGCAGGGCACGCGGCAGCCTGCAGCCCCCGCGCGATGCCGCACACGGTAGACGTCAGCGCCCTGGAAGCGTCACGCGGCGAGAGC
>CAZEKK010000109.1:2909-8442 GCA_964512905.1 uncultured Solirubrobacteraceae bacterium | reverse complement strand
GCTGGCCCAGCACGGCGCCAGCGCCACGGTTGCCTACTTCGGCTTCATCGACACCGAGATGGTGCACCGGGCCATCGACGCCGATCCGCGCGTCGTCGAGATGTCCGAGACCTTCCCCGCCCCGCTGCGCAAGCGGCTGACGCCCCAGCAGGCCGGCGAGGCGGTGGTCCGGGGCATCGAGGCGCGTGCCCCGCGCGTCATCGTCCCCAAGCGGTGGATCCCGTTCTCCGTGCTGCGCGGGATCGCCAATCCCCTTCTCGACGCCCGCGCCGAGCGCGACGCGGCCACGCAGGCCGTGCTGGCCAAGCTCGACGCCCGCGGCGGCGAGGAGCAGCCAACCACGGCGTAGCCCGCCGGCAGCCCTCGCGCGCACCGCCGGTCGCGCGGTAGGTTGGCGAACGTGCGCCGCCTCGCCGCCGTCCTCGCTGTGGCCGTCGCCGTCGCGGGCGGCGCCGCCCCGTCCGCATCCGCCGCGTCGGACGAGCAGCGCCTGATCGCCACCTATGCCCCGATCACGAAGCTGCGCACCCAGGAGGATCCTCCGTGCGGCACCGACGGCGAGCAGTACCTGCCGACCACGGTCGACACCGTGCTCGGCAACCCGCGGGTGAAGCTGAAGTTCCAGCCGCCAGGGGCACGCGACGCCCGCACCGTCGCGACGGCGCCGACCGCTGCCGAGATCCACCGCAAGGGGTCCGACTACTACCTCGACCTCCCGGGCAACCCGCTCGTTCCCGAGTGCACGTACGGGCGCGACTTCGCCACGCTGCGCGAGACCGGGCGCGCCCCGCCGATCACCTACGCCCACATCGCGCTCGAGCCTGGCTCGCCCGGCCTGGTCGTCCAGTACTGGTTCTTCTTCTACTACAACCAGTTCAACGATCTGCACGAGGGCGACTGGGAGGGCATGCAGGTCGTCTTCGACGATGCCGGCACGCCGGCGCAGGCGCTGGCCGACGGGCCCGACCGGATCGCCGTCTTCCAGCACGCGGGCGGGCAGGTCGCCGACTGGGACAGCGGCGAGGTCGAGAAGGACGGCACCCATCCGGTCGTCTACCCCGCCGCCGGATCCCACGCGACCTACCTCGACGCCGCCGTCTACCTCGGCAACGGCCAGGGCGGGTCGGGACTCGGCTGCGACAAGACCGCCGAGCCGGTCACCGCCGTGCGCCCGCGCGCGGTGCTCCTGCCCGGCGATCCGGACCGCGCCAGCCCGTTCGCGTGGCTGACCTTCCTCGGCCGCTGGGGCCAGCGGGAAGCCGGCTACAACAACGGCCCGCAGGGCCCGATCACGAAGAAGCAGTGGTTCCGGCCGTTCACCTGGATGGACGGCCTGCGCTCGCACGCGCCGAAGATCCCCGGCGGGTCGTTCCTCGGGCCGACGATCACCGGCGCGTTCTGCGGCGTGGCCGAGAGGGCCTCGTCGTTCGTGAACCTCGCCGCCGAGACGACGCTCGGCGCGGTGCTCATGGCGCTGGCGATGGTCGCGCTCGTCGCCGTGCCGGCGAGCCTGACCCGCTGGCGGCCGGCGCCCGTCGAACCGCTGCGCCAGCGCCGGCGGCTCGGCCAGCTGCTGGTCGCCGCGGGCCGGCTGTACCGGCGCCACTGGCGCGCGCTGCTCCCGATCGGGCTGAGCGCGGTGCCGATCATCGGCGCCGTCAGCGGGCTGCAGTGGCTGCTGGAGCAGGTCGGCCCGAGCGACGGCCTCGGGCGCTCGATCGACTTGGACCTCGCGGGCACGCTCGGCGCCCTCGGGCGGTTCGCCGGGGGCGTCGTCCTCGGCGCGGTCGTCGTCAGCTTCGTGCACGCCCTGGACGCGGGCGATCCCGCCCCGAGCGCGACGGCGGCGATCAGGACGATGGTGCGGCGCTTCTGGCGGCTCGTCGGCGGGCAGGCCGCCCTCATCGTCGCGACGTTCCTCATGGCGGTCACCGTGATCGGGCTGCCCGTGGCGATCTGGGCTTACGTGCGCTGGCAGTTCGTCCAACAGGAGATCCTGTTCGAGGACCGGTCGATCCGGCAGGCGCTGCGGGGCTCGTGGCAGGTCTCCCGCAAGCGGTGGTGGAAGACCGCGGCCACGACGAGCGTGCTGTGGCTGGCGAGCAACATCCCCGGCCCGGCGATCGGCCTCGCGCTGATCTTCACCGACATCCCGCTGTGGTGGATCAACCTGGTCGGCGCGATCATCTACGCGGTCGTGATCCCCTACGTCGCCGCCGGCCGGACGCTGCTGTACCTCGACCTCAAGGGCCGTCAGGCCCAGTGACGGCGGGGCCGCCCGGCATGATCCCGGGCATGGAGGCACCGCTCCCGGCCCCCGACGACGGCATCCCGCGCATCCCCGCGTCCGCGGGCGCCCTGATCTTCGATCGCGGCGGGCGCCTGCTGATCCTCAAGCCCAACTACAAGAAGGGCTGGACGATCCCCGGCGGCCAAGTCGAGCCCGGCGAGTCGCCGTGGGCGGCCTGCCGGCGCGAGGCCCGGGAGGAGTGCGGCCTGGACGTGGTGCGCGGCCGCCTCGTCTGCGTCGACTTCCTGCCGATGAAGCCCGGGCGGCCCGGCGGCGTGCGGTTCCTCTTCGACTGCGGGCAGTTTGCCGCGGACGTGCTGGCGGGGATCCGCCTCCAGGCCGAGGAGATCGACGCGCACCGGTTCCTCGCGCTCGAGGAGGCCGCGCCCCTGCTCAGCGGCCCGGTCCGTCGCCGGGTGCGCGCCGGCGCCGCAGCGTCGGCGTGCGTCTATCTGGAGAACGGGCGGGCGGTTCCGGGCGTGACGGCCCGGCCCTGATCCGACCGACCGGCAGGCGCCGGACCGCCGGCAGCCGAGGCCGATCCGCGGGAGCTCCTGGCGCGATCTGGGGGAGCTCCTGGCGCGATTCGCGGAGATTCACCTGGCTTTCACACCCCGTTCACCGGTTGAATAGCGCCGTGGACCTCGGGCTCGTCGTTGCCATCGCGCTCGCAACCGCCTTCGCGCTGACGAACGGCTTCCACGACGCGGCCAACGCCATCGCGACGCTCGTCGCCACCCGGGGGGCGACCCCCGGCCAGGCGATCACGCTCTCGTCGGTCTTCAACATGCTCGGCGCCGTGCTGCTCGGCACAGCGGTCGCCGACACCATCGGCAAGATCGTCGACCTCCCCGCCGACGACGCCATCGCCGCGATCGGGTCCGGCCTGGCCGGGGCGACGGCGTGGAACCTCATCACGTGGTGGCGGGGACTGCCCTCCAGTTCGGGCCACGCGCTCGTCGGCGGCCTCGTCGGGGCGGCGCTGGCCGAGGGCGGCGCCGCCGCCGTGAACTGGGGCGGCATGGAGGGCCTGCATCCCGTCGGCGTCATCGGCACGCTCATCGTGCTGGTGATCTCGCCGGTCATCGGGTTCGCCGGCGGCTTCGCGCTGCTGCGGGCGCTGCGCTTCGCCGCACGGCGCTGGACCCGTCGGTGGCGCGGGCCGGTGATCCGCGGCGAGTGGATCGCCGCCGCCGGCCTCTCGTACAGCCACGGCGCCAACGACGCGCAGAAGACGATGGGCGTGATCGCGGCGCTGCTCGTCGCCGGGGGTCAGACCTCCGAGTTCTCGGTGCCGCTGTGGGTCAAGCTGCTCGCCGGCGGGGCGATCGTGCTCGGCACGGCGATGGGCGGGTGGAGGATCATTGCCACGATGGGCCGCCACATCTTCGTCCTGCGCCCGCTGGACTCGTTCTCGAGCCAGGCGTCCTCGACCTCGGTGATCCTGGGCGCGTCGCTCATCGGCGGGCCGGTGAGCACAACGCAGGTCGTGGCCTCGTCGGTGGTGGGCGTCGGCGCCGGCCGGCGGCGCTGGCGGCACGTCCGCTGGGAGGTCGTGCGGGCGATGCTGATCGCCTGGCTGACGACGATGCCGGCGGCCGGAGTGCTCGCCGCCGGCTTCGTCCTGATCTGGAATGGGGTGTCATCACTGTGAGCAGGCTGAAGAAGCAGCACAAGCGGCGCTGGTTCCTGCCCGAGTCGCCCGACGTGCTCGGGATGCTCCGGGCGCAGGTCGACGTCACCGCCGACGGAACCACCGCCTTCGCGCAGTGGGGCGCCGGCGACGGGGCGTGCGGCCAGGCCGTCCGGGACGCCGAGCACGCCGCGGACGAACGCAAGGGCGACCTCATCGCCGCGCTGCGTGAAGCCTTCACGACGCCGCTGCAGCCGGAGGACGTCTTCGAGCTGAGCCGCGGCCTCGACGAGGTCATGAACGGCGCCAAGGACACCGTCCGGGAGGCCGAGGCGCTCGCGATGGCTCCCAACGCCGAGATGGCCGAGATGTGCAGCCTGGTCGCCGAGGGGGTGCAGAACCTCCGCACGGCCTTCTACGCATTCGGCACGAACCCCGCCGCCGCCGACCAGGCCGCGGCAGCCGCCGTCAAGACCCAGCGCCGCCTCGAGCGCGTCTACCGCGCCGGGATGTCCGATCTCGCCCGGACCGAGATGCCCGACATCGCCCAGGCCCAGGATCTCCGCGAGATCGTCGGTCGCATGGAGCTCTACCGCCGGCTCATGCGGATCTCCGACGAGATCCTGCAGGTCGCCGACCGCGTCGGCTACGCGAACGTCAAGGAGGCGTAGCCCCGCCGGCCGCCCGGCCGCGTCCGCCGCCGCGAGTCGGCAGGCGGACCCGGGCCGCGCCGACCGCTCAGGCCGCCGCGGCCACCGGCGCACCCCGGTGCCGGTGGTACATCTCCGCGACCCACGCCCCGCCAGGGCGCGCGGCCAGCTCGTCGCGCAGCTCCTGCACCGGCGCCGTCACGGCACGCGGCGCGAACGGCCGCTCCGGCGGCGCCAGCACCGGCGTGAAGAGCGCCGCCGCGGTCAGGTCCGCGACGGTGAACGCATCCCCGACCAGATAGCCCGAGGGCTGAAGCTCTGCCTCCAGGCGGCCCATCGCCGCGACGATCGCGGTTCGGGCTTGCGCCGCGGTGTCGTCGTCGATCCCGTAGTCGCGACGCACCATGCGCACCGCCGCCGGATGCGTTGCGCGCAGCATGCGTTCCCGCCCGGGGCTCGGTGTCGTGAAGAGCGCCGCGAGCGTGGCGTCGACGTCCGGCAGCGTGTGATGCCAGACGAACCGGCGCAGCTGCGGCCCCAGCTCCTCGTCGTACCAGTCCTCGAGCGCGAGCGCGCGGCTGCGCTCCCGGAGGTCGGCGGGATAGAGCGGCGGCTCGGGCACCGCGCGCTCGAGCGCGGCGATGATCGCGGTCGAGTCGCCGACGCGCCGGCCGTCGAGGTCGACGATCGGCAGCCGGCGGTGGCTGCCGCGGGTCAGCCGCAGGGCCGTGAGGCCGTGCATCCCGGGCATCGGCACCCGGCGCTCGTACGGGACCTGCTTGTAGTCGAGCGCCCAGCGGGCCTTCTCGTTGTAGTGCGACAGCTCGATGTGCCAGAGGACCACGGCCACGGCGGGGCCGAGGCTACTCCTCAGGCGCCAGCGGCGTGAGGCGGCTCGCCGGGGTCGGCTTGGGCGCCGGTGTCCGGCTCGGCGGCCTCAGCCGCGGCGGCGTCGTCAGC
>CAZEKK010000109.1:0-2809 GCA_964512905.1 uncultured Solirubrobacteraceae bacterium | reverse complement strand
GGCGGCGCGCTCCTGCGCCCGCGCACGCGACCACGCGAGCGCCAGCAGCGCACCGATGAGGGCGAAGGCGGTCAGCGTCATCATCGGGATCGTGATGTAGCCGAGCTCGTCGATCCACTTCACCGAGCACGGCACCCCGATCTTGCAGGCCTTGCTCTCGGCATCCGGGTTGTACTCGATGTAGAGGTGGTAGATCGAGATGATCGCCCCGGCAATCGGCAGCACGAACGCGTACTGGACCGCGGCACGGCCGTCCTTGCGCAGCGCCCCCACGAGCAGCACCACGGCGAGCGGGTACATGGCGATCCGCTGCATCCAGCACAGCCGGCACGGAACGAAGTCAAGGATCTCGGAGAAGTAGAGGCTGCCGGCGGTCGCCAGGGCGGCCACGCCCCAGGCGAGCCAGATCGCCTTGGCGCCGACGACGGTGTCGCGAACGTCGGCGAGCATCGCCCGGGCGCCGCCCGACACGAGCGCGGCGAGGGCGAGCACGACGAGCACGACGAGCAGGACCTGGCCGACGACCGTGAGGATCGAAAGCCCGATGACGATCGGGTTGTCGGACGAGAAGGCCAGGGGCGGCGCGAGGCGGGGCATGGCCCGCACTGTACGCGGCGGTCCGGCCGGGACGCGGTGTCAGCCCGAGACCTGGCGCAGGAGGGCGGGCAGATCCGGGTAGCCGCTCGAGGCCCACCCCGACCGCTGCAGCGCAGCGACCTGCATCTCCGGCGGCTGCCCCGCCGTCTGGAGGATCGCCTGCACGCCGGGCGCCGCCTTGCCGTAGCCGGCGACGGTGTCCTGCCCCTTCAGCCATCCGGCGGTCGCGTCCGCGGCGGTGATCGGGTTGCTCCAGATGGCGTTGGCTGCGCCGTAGGTCTTCGAGTCCGTGTAGCCGATGTTCAGCCAGTTGTGGTTGCCGGCCGCCTCGCGGGACTTCGCCGCGCCGCCTGACTGCTCGGCGAGCATCCAGGCGGCGATGACCCGCGCATCCAGGCCGGTCTGCGCGGCCAGGCGCGCGGCGAACTGCTGCTGGCCGGACGTGAGCATCCCGGCGGCGGCCGGGCCGAGCGGCTGGGCCTGCTGGAGCGCGGCCGCGAAGGTCGGACCGCCGGTGAGCCCGGGAACGCCCGTCAGCCCGGCGGCGCCCGATGCCGGCACGGACTGGACGACCGGGGCCGGGGGCGCGTTGACCGAGGCGAGCGTCGCCTGCAGCGTCGTGATCCGCGTGATCGCATCGGCGATGCTCATGGTTCCCCCGGGGTAGTCGGCGCGGCGGCGGGGAGCTTGACCGGGGGCGTTGTCGTCCCTCGCCCGGCGCGGATCGGGCGTCAACCGCCGCGGCGTTCGGCAGTCGGCTCGCGGCCGGTCAGGGCGCCGCCGGCTGCGAGGCCCGCTGCGGCTGGACCTCGCGGTACTCGGCGGGATCCAGGGCGCGGGTCGCGCGCACGTACTCCGCCATGTGGCCGGGCCAGTTGTTCACGATCCGCCCGTCTTGCTCGCGGTACCAGCTCTTGCAGGCCGTCCAGATCGAGTGCTCGAGCCGGCGCTGGACCTCGGCCTCGGACGCCGCCTCGACCTCGGGCTCGACGTCGAGCGCGGCGACCCCGGTGCGCCGCAGCCGGTCGAGCGCGCTGATGACGTAGCGGACCTGGGCCTCGATCATGATGATGATCGACCCCACGCCGAGATTCGTGTTCGGGCCGTAGAGCAGGTAGAGGTTCGGAAAGCCGGAGACCGTGATCCCAAGGTGGGCGCGCGCCCCGCCGGCCCATGTCTCGTGCAGGTCCCGCCCGGACGCCCCGGTCACCGTCATGGGCGCCATGAACGCGTGCGCCTGGAAGCCGGTGCCGTAGATGATCGTGTCGACCGCGCGCTCCCGGCCGCCGGCCACGACGCCCGTGGGCTTGATGCGCTCGATCGGGTCGGTCACGAGATCGACGTTCGGGCGCTGGAGCGCCGGGAGGTAGTGCGAGGAGAAGAGGATCCGCTTGCATCCGAACGGGTAGTCCGGCCAGATCCGCTTGCGGAACTCCGGGTCGCGGACCTGGTAGCGCATGAAGAGCGTCGCCCACAGGCTCTGCACGCGGCGCAGCGGCGGGAACCGCGTCAGCCCGGTGATGAACGACTCCATGAAGAGCGTCATCCCGTGGCGGCGCAGCGCCTGCAGGCCCGGCACCCAGCGGATCGCCGCCTTGACCGCGGCGGGGTAGCGCGGGTTGCGCCGCGGGGCGATGTAGGGCGCCGTGCGCTGGTAGACGTCGAGGCGGGCGACCTCGTCGGCGATGGGCGGGATGAACTGGATCGCACTCGCGCCCGTGCCGATGACGGCGACGCGCCGCCCGCGCAGGTCGTGACCGTGGTCCCACTCGGCCGAGTGGAAGCTGTGGCCGGCGAACTCGTCGCGACCAGGAATCGACGGGAACGCCGGCCGGTGCAGCTGGCCGCACGCCAGGACGACCGCGTCGGCCTCGATCTCCTCGCCTGTCGCCGTGGTCAGGGTCCACACGGCATCGTCGTCGCTCCATGCGGCCGCCGTGATCTCCACGCCGAAGCGGATCATCTGCTCCACGTGGCGCCGGCGGGCGACGTCGTGGAGGTAGTCGAGGATCTCGTGCTGCACGGGGCACGGCTGCGACCAGTCCCTGCGCTGCTCGTAGCTGAACGAGTAGAGGTAGGACGGCACGTCGCAGGCCGCGCCCGGATAGGTGTTGTAGTGCCATACCCCGCCGAGGTCGTCGGCCTTCTCGTAGACCGTGACGTCGTGGAAGCCCTGCTCCCGCAGGGCTATGGCCATGCCGATCCCGCTGAA
>CAZEKK010000108.1:6658-8448 GCA_964512905.1 uncultured Solirubrobacteraceae bacterium | reverse complement strand
CCGGCGGCTATGGGCGCCAGATCTTCTGGGCCCGCGACCAGTCGCCCGAGCTGTCGTGCAACACGACCTACCACGTGTTCTTCAGCTACCTCTACAACGACAGCGCGCCGGGCTACACCGAGTCCCCGCGCCGCTGCGGTGCCCGCACGTACCGTGGCAAGCGCTACGCGAACCTCTGCGTCGTGCCCGGCGGGACCTTCCGCGGCAGGCCCGGGCGGATCTTCTACCTGAACGGGACCAACCGGCTGAGCGGCTTCACGGTCTACAAGCGCTGACCGCGGCGGGACCGGGCGGGGCGTAGACGCGGCGGCCCGCGATTTCGTCCCGCCTGCCCGCCGGACTGCTCGGCCTCGCCGTCGCGAGCGTCGTGGCGCCCGCGACGGCCGCCGGCGTCGCCCCGATCAGCCGGCGCAGGCGACGCCCTGCGCCGTGCGGTTGTCAGCCCCGCACGGCAGGATCGTCGGACCCCGCCAGCCGGTGCCATTCACCACGCCCGCGATCCCGGATCGGGAGAGGCCGTAGAGCCGGATGATCAGCCGGAACCCGGCGGTCGAGGCGGTGGCCTTCGGCGTCGGCAGCCAGTTGCGGCGCTGGGCCGCGCTGGCCGGCGGATCGGACTGCAGGTAGACGTCGAGCGAGCCGTCGGCGTTGTAGCGCAGGCCGCTGCGGTCGTTGACGAGGTAGCGGTCGATCGCGTTGGGCACGAAGAACCCGTCGCCGTCGTAGAGCGTCATCGACCAGAAGAACTTCACCGGCGGCCGCGCCGTCTTGGGGGTGAAGTGCGCGACGTAGCGCTTGGCTCCGTTCAGCGGGGCCCGGGTGCGGTCGAAGAGCGCGACGGGGTAGACGGACACCTCGGGCCGCGGCGCGCCGAGCCCGACCCGGTCGACGATCGCCCGGAACCGGTAGTCGGTTCCGTAGGTGCCCAGACGGTCGGCCGTCCAGCCGTTGAGCGTGTCGAACTCCTTCAGGTAGTCCTCGAGGAATGCGCCCTGGGTCCGGGCGGGCCCTTGGACCACCGCGTCGCGCAGCGCCTGAAGCTGGGCGTCGCTGAGGCGACCGTCCTTCGTCGGCCGCCGCCCGGGCCCGATGCCCAGCGACCGCAGTTCGCCGAGGATCGGGCGGTCGGCGGCGGGCGGCGGGAAGCGCGTCAGCTGGGCGCCGAGCGCGTCGAAGAACGTCGCCGGATCCTGGCCTGGCCCGGTGCCGGGGATGACGGCCTCGGTGCGGATCCGGTCGATGCGCTTTGGCCGCGGCGGCGCGTAGGCCAGCGGCCTGGCCGGGTCGAAGCGGCGCAGCGGCGTGATCCGGTAGCGGTTCATCACCGCCCGGGTGGCCTTCAGGTCCGCCGGACCGTTGATCTCGGTCCGACCGATGATCCACACGCGGTCGTACGGGGAGCGAATTCGCTTCACGCCCCAGGGCAGGCGGCCGCGGAAGCCGGGCCCGGTGACCGCGTAGCTGCCGTCGCGCAGCGCCCCGTCCGGCGAGCCGATGTTCGCGAAGTTCTCCTGCCACGGCGACATCAGCGGGATGACGTGGAAGCGCTTGACGCCCGTCGGCGTGGAGATGACCTGCGGCTCGCGCGAGAGGTCCAGCCACGCCATCGAGTAGAGCGTGTCGCTGTTGGGGGCGACGACCGTCCGGTCCTCGGCGTCGGCGAGCCTGTTGAAGTGGCTGAACTGATTCACGGCGCCGCCGCCGCGGCCGTTCGGCACGTTGATCGAGGTGCTCGTCTCGAACGTCCGCTGCATGTTGAGCACGGGCACGCCGTACTCGTAGGCCCGCTG
>CAZEKK010000108.1:0-6558 GCA_964512905.1 uncultured Solirubrobacteraceae bacterium | reverse complement strand
CCGGGCGCCGGGAAGAGGAAGGCCTGGATGGGGGAGGGGATCGCGGCCCGCGCCTTCTCCGCACCCGTGTCGAGGTCGAGCACGACGAGGTGGTCGCCGCCGGCGCGCGCGGCGGCGCGGCGGGCCGCGGGCGAGCGCACGAAGGCGGCCGACAGCGGCGCCAGGGCGCGGCGCACGAGCGGGCGGCGCAGCGCCGCGGGGCCGTCCCAGTCCTGGACGACGACCTCGCGCGTATCGGGATAGACGATGAGATGGCCGGCGTGGGCGAGGCCGTCGCGCCGCCACAGCGGCTCGAGGTCGTCGCCGGCCAGGCGCCAGGCGCGCACGACCGCGTTGCCGGCGTCGTAGGCGACCACCACGCCGCCGGCCGGGTCCCACGCCGGCGGGTTGGACTGCGTGCCGTGCGGCAGCCCGCTGATCTCGGTCGACCGCACGGCGCCGCCGTCGTCGCGCCGCGCCCACCACAGCCGCAGCGGGTCGGGCGAGACGCCGGTGCCGAGCATCGAGGCGTCGACCCGGTTGCGCCCGTTGTCCATCCACAGGACGTGGTCGTCGGTGATCACGGGATCCCAGCCGTAGCTGCGCCCGGGCGCCGGGCCGTAGCGGGGCTGCCAGGCGTCGTCGAGGACCAGGCGACCGGCGCCGCGGTCCAGGCGCAGGCGGTAGACGACGGTCGTGCCGACCGCGATCACGTGCTCGCCGTCGCAGCCCAGCCGGGCGATCGACGGCTCGGGCAGCGGCAGCAGCGGCGCCACCGGGAGCAGGGTCTCGGGGTCGAGCGCCGAGACGGTCGAGGGCGCCAGGCCCGCGGGCGCGTCGCAATCCTTCGTGACGAGTTCGCCGCCGTCGAGCAAGACGAACGAGTTGTGCGGGCGCGGCACCGGCAGGCGGTGGGAGGCGAGGACCTCGAGCTCCGGGCTGAGCCGATGCGCCCAGCAGCCGAACACCATGTGGAGGTCGCCGCCGGCGTGGGCGGCGATCCCGCCGGGCCAGAACGGCCCGCCGGGCAGGCGGGGGGTCGAGGCGACGGTCTCGAGCGTCTGCGGGTCCAGGCGGTCGACCCACCCGGGCACCGGCGCGGCCTGCGGGCCGCTGAAGGGGATCTCGTGGCGAAGCGCGTAGAGCTCGCCGGGGTCGCGGCGGACGAGCACGTCGGTGGCGAAGGCGTCCCGCACGGCGGCGACCTCGAGCCGCTCGCCGGGCCGGATCCCCAGGCCGGCGATTCCCGCGGCGCTGCCGCGCCGCAGCGGCCCGCCGTCCTCGCCGGTCCACGGCTGCGGCCAGTAGGCGCCGGGCACCGGGTCAGGCCCCCGCCGCCGCGGACGGGCGCGTATCGGTCAGCGGGACCGGTCGCGCGAGGCCGGCGTCTCGCAGGGCGGCCTCGAGGTCCTCGATGCGGTCCTGGCCCCAGAAGGGCTCCCCGCGCAGGACGAAGACGGGCACGCCCCACTGGTGCAGGGCGCCGAGCGCCTCGGTGTCCTCGTCGACCCGGGCGCGCAGCGCCGGGTCCTGCAGCGCCGCCTGGCAGTCGTCCCAGCGCAGGCCGGCGCGCTCGCAGACGAGGCGCAGGCCGGCGTCGCCGGCGACGTCGACCGCTTCGGCCCAGATGCCGCGGCTGGCAGACAGCACGAACTCCCGCTCGCGCCCGACGTCCACGGCGTGCTCGGCGACCAGCAGGCAGCGCATCGCGCCGTCGCCGATCGGGTCGTGGACGTGGCCGAACGGCATGCCGAGACGCTTGGCCTCGCGCGCAACGTCGCGCATCGTATGCAGCCGCTTTGCCTTCGGGACGGACTGGCCGCGCATCGCCATCGGGATCACGCCCCGGAAGGCAATCTCGACGTCGTAGCGCTCGGGAAGGGCGAAGGCGCGCGGGCCCGCGAGGTACGAGTAGGGGCTGCGAAACGAGAAGAAGAAGTCGATCGGCACGGTCATGCGGCGGTCGATCCGAGGTCGTCGGTCGGCACGGTCATGCGGCGGTCCACCCGAGGGCGTCGAGGCGCTCGCCGATCTGGACGAGCCGGTCCTGGGCGAAGAACCACTGCCCGTGGATCCACGCCGCGGGCGTGTCGTAGGGTCCGCGCCGGCGCATGCGCCGTTCGTCGCGGCGGACCGCGCCGGCGCCGGCGCCGTCGGCCGGCGGGTCGGCGCCGAGGTGCTCGCGCCAGAGGGCGGCGTACTCCTCGCGCCGCACCGGGCCGTCGCTCTCGAACCACAGGCGCCGCATCGCGGCGACGCAGAACCGGACGAGCGCCGGGCCCTGGGGCCCGGCGGCGGCCCACTCGGCCAGGAACGCGGCGTCCTGCGGCGCCACCGGCTCGGGCCGGGCCAGCGTGAGGCCGCTGCGCCGGGCGAGGCGGCGCGCGTCGGTGACGGCGTAGCGGCGCTTGGCCTCGACCGCCGGGTCGCCGGGGATGCCCCGCCGGACCACCGGGAGCACGAGCAGGCGAACCGCGCGGCCCGCGGTCCGCTGGGCGAGGTCGATGAGCGCCACGGCGCTGCCGGGGTCGTCGAAGGCCACGAACAGCTCCACTCGCCCGCGCCGGCCGAGCGCCCGCCGCATGGCCGCGCAGGCGCGGGCCGGAAGCGTCACCTCCGAGAGGCGCACCACGAGTCGCGGGACGGTGCGCCGGGCGAGGGTGTCGGCCAGGCCGGAGGGCATCGCCGCCTCACGCTCCAGGCCGCCCGAACGCCGCGAGCATCGCCGCGACGATCTGCGGGCCGCGATCCTCCTGGAGGAAGTGCGCCGCGCCTTCGATGCAGACCTGCTCGCCTGCCGTGGGGATGAGATCGGTGAAGCGGTCGCCGGCCTTCGGGAAGGGGAAC
This sequence comes from uncultured Solirubrobacteraceae bacterium, assembly GCA_964512905.1. Lineage (GTDB taxonomy): Bacteria > Actinomycetota > Thermoleophilia > Solirubrobacterales > Solirubrobacteraceae > CANJIV01. The sequence goes on along the minus strand of CAZEKK010000108.1, from coordinate 3,732 downwards.
ACGGGGTCGCTGTCCGAGAAGGCGACGAGGGCCGGCTTGTGCCAGCGGCCGAGCGCGTCCATCACGGCCGTCATCTCCGCGGCGCCCGGCGCGTCGGCCTCGGTCGGCACGAGCAGCGGGAACATCGCGGCCCCGGCCTTGCTCTCGGGCGCGGGGAACGGCGCCTCGTAGGCGGCGACGATGTCGTCGGGGAGATCGGTCGTCGTCGCACCCTGGATGATCTTCCCGATCGGGAGGTCGGGCGTGCGCTGCGCGAACTCGCGCCAGGCCATGAAGCCCTTGCTCACGCGACCGGTGAAGAGCCCGGTGTTCAGGATCACGAGGCGCCCGACCTGGTCGGCGTGCTCGACCGCCCAGCGCAAGCCGATGGGCCCGCCCCAGTCCTGCACGACCACGGTGACGTCCGCGAGGTCGACCTGATCGAGGTGGCGGGTGACCGTGTCGACGTGGCGCTCGTAGGAGTACCAGCCGCGGTCGGTCGGCTTGTCGGACTTGCCGAACCCCACGAGGTCCGGGCAGACGACGCGGTGCCCGGCGGCCACCAGGTCGTCGAGCATGTGGCGGTAGAGGTAGCTCCAGCTCGGCTCGCCGTGGAAGCAGAGCACCGTTGGCCCGGCGCCCTCGTCGAGGTGGTGCAGGCGCAGCCCGTCGACCTCGACGTAGTGGGGAGCGTAGGCGTAGCCGGGCAGGTCGGCGAAGCGCGCGTCGGGGGTGCGGAAGACGTCCATGGCGGCGGTCCTTTGGTCAGGGCTGGATGACGGCGAGCCAGATCTCGGTCAGGGTGGCGACGGCGACGGCGCGGGTGGCCCGCGGCGTGCGCCCGAAGGTCTCGAGGAGGTACGCCTCGTTCATGAGGTTCAGCGCGCGTGCGGTCTGCGCCGGGTCGGTGACCGGGGCGCGGGTCTCGCGGAGCAGCCGCTCGGCGAGGTCGTCGAAGCGGCGGCGCATGGCGTCCTCGGCCGCGGCCAGCCGCTCGTCGCCGGCGGCCGCCTCGGCCACGCCCCGCAGGAGCGGGCCGTGACGCTCGTAGGCCTCGGCGGCCAGTTCCATGGCCGGCGGAACGGCGGCGCGCGCATCGACCGGGTCGGCGCCCAGGACGCGCTGGGCGGCGAAGAGCGACTCGATCGCCTCGGTGCTCGCCCGGGCGAGCAGGTCGGCGAGGTCGTCGAAGTGGCGGTAGAAGAGCGTCCGGCCCTGGCCGGCCTCGCGCATGACCTCGTCGACCGTCAGGTCGGCGTAGGAGCGCTCCCGCAGCAGCCGGGCGGCCGCCGCAACGATCCGGGCGCGGCTCTCGGCGCGGCTCTGACGGACCTTGGTGCGCTGCGTCGCGGTCGGCACCACGCGACCGTACCAGATGGTTGACACCGTGTCACACACGGCGTATCGTCGCCGTCCCGGCGGGGCTCGCGCTCCGGAACCGGCGCGCCGCGCCTCCCGACCAAGGACCATCGCCCGTCATGAATTCCCGCATCCGGATCGCCGTCGCCGTCGCCGCCCTCCTCGCCGCCGCGCCGGCCCCGACCGCCTCGGCAGCCCCGCGCGTGCAGACCGAGTCCGGCCTCTTCAACACTCGTTACTGCGAGATCCTCGTGGCGAAGGGCGCCCTGCCCGCGATCACCGTGACGGTGTGGAACACGATCGGCCTCAACTCCTGCCCTCCCGCGCAGTGGAAGCGGTACGACGCCGGCGCGCTCGCGACGCAGCTCGGCGCGGCCCTGGTGGTTCTCAACGGGCCCCGGTACTGGGTCTTCGACCGCGCATCGGACACGCGGGTCGGTGCGGTGCGCTCCTTCGGTGCCCTGAAGCTCCGCGACGTCGCGCGCATCCGGATCACGACCGCCGCCGACCTCGCCCGCAAGCCCTACGAGACGCGCGTCGTGGACCGGACCAACCGCTGGACCTGGAAGCCCGGGCGCACGCTCTACCAGCTCGTCTCGCCGGCCGGGACCGTCTACACCATGCAGGCCTACTCGCAGATCGTCGACCCGAAGCTCAGGCTCTCAGACCTCACGTCGCTCGGCTCGCGCCTGAAGCTCCCCGCCGGCTGGCGCTATCGCACGCGGGTGGCGCGCCGGGGCTTCGTCCTGCAGGCCACCGGCCGCGCGACGATCGTCCAGGACGAGCTGCAGAACACCTACCAGCGCACGGGGTAGCGCGGCGCGTGGCGACCCGCGCGGGTCCGGGGTCCGTCAGCCCGCGCGCACGCGGTACGTGTGCCCGGCGGCCCGCAGCCGCTCGGTGAGCGCGGCACCCATCGCGGTCGCCGGCGTCAGGACGCCGGCGACGTCGGGGAGCGTCCCGGGATCCCCGGCGAGCGCGAGCGCGCTCTCGCCGAGCATGACCGCCGTGGCCTTGTAGCCGGGATCGCCCGAGGCGCGGATCTCGCCGACGATGCGAGCGCCGCCGCTGGTCTGGGCGTGGATGTCGATGTGGAAGAAGCCCTTGTCGCGCGCCGCCTCGCTGGGCCCCTCGCCGGGGTCGGGCAGGATCCGGTCCAGCACCTTCCGCGTCGGGCCCAGCGACATCCCGGCGAACAGCGCGGCCAGGCCCCCGGTGATCGCCGCCGCCTTGATCGGCCCGAACGGCAGCTCGCCGGCGAGCATGAGCTCGCGGTAGCGCAGGTGCCGCCCGTACGCGTAGCCCTGCAACGCATTGGACCGCCGCACCACGCGGGTGTTGACCGTTCCCATCACGAACGGGGCGAGGAAGCCGCCGAGGGCGGGATCGCGCACGATCGACATCGGATCCCGCTCCGGGCCGAGGTTGGGCTCGGCGGCGCGGTCGGGGCTCAGCGCGTAGGGGTCGGTCATCACCCGGCGGGCGTCGCGGTCCTGGCGGGTCGCCTCGATCCCCACGCGCATCGAGTCGACGGTGCCGCCGCTGACGCCGCCCCGCATGCGGGTCACGACGAGCGTGGTGTCGTCGAGGTCGCCGAGGCCGTTCGCCGCCGCATGCTCGTGGAGCGCGAGGACGCCGAGGTCCGACGGGATCGAGTCGAACCCGCACGTGTGCGTGATTCGCGCGCCGCTGTCGCGAGCGGCGGCATCGTGCAGGTCGATCGTGCGCCGCATGAACAGCGTCTCGCCGGTGAGGTCGGCGTAGTGGGTGCCGGCCGCCGCGCAGGCGGCGACGAGCGGCATGCCGTAGCGGGTGTAGGGCCCGACGGTCGTGGCGACGACGCGGGTCGATGCGGCCAGCGATGCCATCGCGGCCTCGTCGCCGCTGTCGGCGACGACCAGCGGCCACGCCGCGGCGCGCGGGCCGAGATCCGCCCGCGTGCGCTCGAGCTTGGCCGGGGACCGTCCGGCGAGCGCGATCCGCACGCCGTCCGGCGCACTGCCCGCAAGGTACTCGGCGGTCAGGCGGCCGACGAAGCCGGTGGCGCCGAAGACGACGACGTCGTGGTCACGGTCCGGTGCAGGAGAAGTCATGCCTGCATCCTGCGCCATCGCGGCGCATGATGCGGCGCGGGTGGACCGCCGCCGGTCACGGCGACAGCCGGAACGGCGGGTAGGCGTCGGTCACCAGCAGGAAGGCGTAGGCCACCACGCGCACGTGCCAGCGGAATACGCCGAGCACGAAGTCGAACAGCCCGCGCGGATAGCGCCCGGTGAACAGGATCGCGAACCAGGCGAAGACGACCGCGAAGAACGCGCCGATCCACAGGAACGCGAGCACGATGTAGTGCGGGATCGCCAGGAACCACTTGACGAGGGGCAGCGCGCGGTTGAG
>CAZEKK010000107.1:3796-8536 GCA_964512905.1 uncultured Solirubrobacteraceae bacterium | reverse complement strand
AGGCCGATCGTGACGTGCCGGGTGGTCATGGCTGTCAGCTTGGCGCCCCGCGCCCCCTCTGCCATCGGGGGAACCCCCAGACCGCGCCCCCGAACTTTGAAGGCCGTTCACACGGACCGCGGCGCCCGCGAACGGTCTCGCGGCCGGTCTGCGCCATCTCGGGGCCATGGCGACGGCGTCCGCTCGCTACTTCGGCGGCAGCGACGCCGCGTGCCCCGCGCCGGCGTCGACCCAGCGTCCGAGGTCGGCGTCGTCGGCGATCCCGGCGGCCGCCACCACGACGAAGCCGCCCATCCGCCGCCCGGTCATCTCCATCGGCCCGACATGCGGTTCGGCGAGGGCGGCTTCGGCGTCGGCGCGGGCCAGCCGAACCATGAGGCCGTCCCCGATGACGCCGCAGGCCATGTTGCCATCCACCATCCAAGCGACGCCGCCGAACATCTTCTGCTCGCGGACTCCGTCCCGCAGGCCGATGACGGCCCGGATCCGGTCGGCAAGGGCTTCGGAGTACGCCACGAGGCGATCCTAGCGGCGCCGTCACGCGCAACGGGGCGCACGACGCGACGATCCTGGCGCCGACCTCGACCACTCGTCAGCGCCGCGCCCAGCCCCCTGGATGGCCTTGGCCGTCCGCACCGGCTGGCACGCTGGCCGGTGTCATGCAGGCCATGGAGGACATCGCCCGCGGGTTCGAGTGGCTCGCCGTAGGGATCATCGTCGCCGGCGTGGTCACGACGGTCGTGCAGGGCGTCCGGCTCAAGGCCGCGGGCGCCACCCCCGCGGCGCTCTACCTCGACACCCGCCGCACCTTCGCCCGCGGCATCCTGCTGAGCCTCGAGGTGTTCATCGCCGCCGACCTGCTGCGGACCGTCGCCGTGGAACCGACGCTGGAGAACGTCGGCGTGCTGGGCCTGATCGTCGTCGTGCGCACGATCCTGAGCTTCTCGCTCGACGTGGAGATCGAGGGCGTGCTGCCGTGGCGCAAGCGGGCGGCCGACGAGGCGGCGAAGCGCGGCTGAGCCCCGGCACGTAGCCCTCCTCCGCCGCCCGCCGGGTTTCCCCGGATGCGCGACGAGCGCCGAGGCGCCTAGTGTCCCGCCGCGTGCCCGCCCTGCTTGCCACCCGAACCGACGTCACGCTCGAAGCGCAGCGCCTCGTGCGCGACCCGTCGCTGTTCAAGTGGTACGCCGTCGCGCTGCTGGCGATCGTCTTCGTCATCTACGCCAACGAGGTCGAGCGCGGGCGCCTGGACATCGTGGCGGCGGGCCTGGCGGTCTGGCTGGCCGACTGGTTCAACGAGATCGTGAACTCACTCGTCCTCGAGGCGACCGACCGGGCGCCGCTGTGGGCCACGACCGGGCCGACCGCCTACCAGTTCCTCGTCGGCCTCAACGTCGAGATCTCGTTCATGTTCGCGCTGGGGGGCATCGTCTACGCCAAGTTCCTGCCGGCGGACCGCGCGAAGCGCATCCTCGGGATGCCCAATCGCCTGGCGGTCGCGCTCGGCCTCTCGCTCCTCAGCGTCGCCGTCGAGCTGTTCCTCCACGAGACCGGCACGTTCCACTGGGAGTACTGGTGGTGGAACACCCCGTTCGTGCTCCTCATCGTCCTGTTCGGCTACCTCTGGTTCTACCTCTACGCCGCCTGGGTCTACGACGCGCCCGACCAGGCCGCCCGCTGGCGTCGCCTCGGCGGCCTCGCCGCGATCAACGTCGCGATGGCGCTGGTGTTCGGCGTCGGCTTCGGGTGGCTGTAGCCGGCGTCGGCCGCTTCCGCCGCGACGCTCCCGGGCTCGGGCCCGAGGTGCCGGGGCGGCGCCGGTTCAGGCACCGAGAAGGCCGGGCGCTCGCAGCCCACGCGCCCTCGGTCCTGCGGCTGGCTGGGGCGCGGCCCGCGGCGCGTCAGCCGACCCGGCGGGCGACGATCTCCCCCGAACCAGCGCACGCGCTCGACGACGCCGCGCCGCGCCGGTCTCACCGGCTACACCCGGCGCGGCACGTTCCCCGTCAGGGTGAGCGCCAGGCGCATCGCCTTGTGCCCGGCGTCGGCCGTCGGGCCGAACATGCATGGGCAGCCGCCGTCGATCACGGCGATGCCGCGCTCGCGGCCGAGTTCGGCGGCCGACGTCGACACGCTTCCCGCGCCCGGACCGCGGTGCATCCAGACGTGCCGGATGCCGAGGTCCGCGCACTCCCGCACGGTCGCCTCGGCCCGCTCAGGCGCCGTCGCGATCACGACCGCCTCGACGCCGCCAGGGATGGAGCCCAGATCGGGATAGCAGCGGTCGCCTTCGACCTCCTCCGCGTTCGGATTGACCGCGAAGACCTCGTAGCCGCGCTCCCGCAGGCGCTGGTAGACGATGTTGCTCCCGTGGTTCTTCGGCTCCCGGGAGACGCCGGTCACAGCGACCCGGGTGTGCGCGAGGAACTCCGACGCGGCGTCCTTGATCTTGGGCATCTGCGCCTCCTGTTCGGCTGGGCGCCACCGGACTCGGCGCCCCGACTGCTCGACGGTACGACCATGGGCGACCCGCCGCGACCGCAGCGCCCACGGATCCGCGCGCCGGAACTACGGACGGCGGCGCGCCGGCCGCCTCACCGCACCGAGAAGCGCAGGTACTTCCCGAGGAACGCAAACGACGCGCGGAAGACCCGGGTGCGGTAGGGCTCCTCGATGTCGTGCCCGCCGTCGTAGACGATCACCTGCTTGGGCTGACGGGCGGCGCGGTGCAGCGCCTGCGCGGAGGCGAACGGCGTCCGCTCGTCGCGCCGGCCGGCGGCCATGAACACGGCCCGTCCGTTCGCTCGCGAGATCCACCACCTCGGATCGAGCGGATTCATCTTCCGCGCTGCGCGGCCCAGGCGCGCGCCGGTCAGCCGCCCGCCGAAGTAGACGTCGGTGTTCGCGAACAGCGTGCGCCAGTCGGCGCCGCTGACGTAGAAGACGCCCGCCCGGACGCGCGGATCGGCGCCGATCAGCATCGAGCCCATGAAGCCGCCCATCGAGTAGCCCTCGAAGCCGATGCGCGCCGGATCGCAGATCCCGCGCTGGGCGAGGTAGTCCAGGCCGCGGCGCAGGTCGATCACGGTCAGTCGGTAGAGGTCGTAGACGGTGTCAAGCCGCGCGGCGGCGCGCTCGGGCCCGACGCCGGCCTGGCGCTCGCCGTGGAAGCGGGCGTCGATCGCGAACACGGCGACCCCGCGCGCCCCGTAGCGCTCGGCGTTGTCGCCGAAGCCCTCCTCCTTGGTGAGGGTCAGCCCGTGGCCCTCGATCAGGCAGGGCACACGCCCGCGCTTGCGCTTCGGGGTCGACAGCAGCGCCGGCACCCGCTGGCCGCCCGCGCCGCGGTAGGTGACCTTCTGGATGCGGACGAGGTCGGTCTGGCTCTGGAGCGCGGCGGTCGGCGACAGCGGCGCACGACGGTCGTAGTCGAAGATCGTGAGGTAGCCGCGCGGCGGCGCGGCCGCCCGGGCGGGTCCGGCGGCGGCACCGGCGGCGAGCGCCACCGCGAGGAGCGTGCCGACCAGCGCCGCAGAACCCGCCGTTCGGCCCCTGCTCCGCAGTTCGACCATGAGCCGAGTGTATGGGCGTCCGGACCCCGCGGGCAAGAAGGCCCGGGCAGCCGAGGCGCGCAGTGCGGTTCCGAGCATCCGGCGCACTGCCTGCACCACAGGTGCAACTTTTGCGGCCCGGCGGGGTTCAGTTCTGCGAAGGACGCCTCGTGAGATCTGATCTCGCGCAGCCTGCCAGACGGCCGCCGACAGGGGCCGGCAGCGTGCGAGTGATGCCGAAGCTCGGCGTCAGTCAGTGATCCATCGTCCACCGACACCGCCGCGGACGGCGCAGTTCTGCGCGCCCGCAGCGCGACGGTCCCTTCAGACCGCAAGCCCCAGGAGAGATGCAATGCGCAAGTTCGTTCTGATCGCCCTCGCCGCGGCCGTTCCGCTGGCCTTTTCGGCCGAAGCCATCGCCGCCAACAAGGTCACCTACAACCTGAAGATCACGCCCGCCAAGAAGTCGGTCTCGTCCAAGAACCTGCGGACCGTCTCGATCAACCCGGTCATCAACTACGTCAACGTCGACTCGACGAAGGTCGTCGACCCTCTCGGCGCCACCGACCTGATCCTCCCGCAGGGGTTCAAGTTCGTGACCAAGGGGTTCAAGACCTGTCCGAAGAGCGTGCTCGCCGCCAAGACGTGCGGCCGCAAGGGCCTCCTCGGTGCAGGCAGCGCGTCGTTCGTCGCCGCCGCCGCCGGCGAGAAGATCGTCGCCAACACCGCCCCGATCCCGGGCAAGGTCCCGGCCAACGGCGGGATCCTGAACTACCTCTCGGGCTCCAACAAGTTCTTCATCCTGTCGAACGCCGAGAAGCCCGTGCAGGACCAGCGGACCTTCCCCGGCCAGCTGATCAGCGGCTCCAAGCCGACGATCCGGATCCCCGTCTACAAGATCGTCGTCGCCGGGCTGACCATCTCGGTCACGAAGTTCGACGCGCCGATCGGCGGCATCGTCAAGGCCTCGACGACCTGCCCGAGGGGCGGCTGGGTTTCGACCGCCAAGACCGTGTTCCGCACGCCGGACGGCAACGCCATCACCACCAAGGTCATCACCGCCACCGCGAAGGTGAAGTGCTCCTAGCTTCGCGCAGCGTCTGATCCGACGGACCCGAGCGGGGCGGCCACCGGCCGCCCCGCTCGCGTTCTGGCGCCTCCGGGTCGAGCGTGGCGCTGACAGCCGCCG
>CAZEKK010000107.1:0-3696 GCA_964512905.1 uncultured Solirubrobacteraceae bacterium | reverse complement strand
CCCCGGCACGGGCCACTACTGAGCGGATGCGCGCCAAACACCGGATGGCCGGACGCGGGCGTCCGGCTAGTGTCCGGCGCACTGTCGAGCACGGAGGTTCTCGTGTCACGGACATCATCGCTGGCCGCGCTGGCCGCCCTGCTGCTGGGCGCCGCGCTCCTCCCGTCCGGCGCGTCGGGCGCCACCCGGGCGACGACGCTCGGATCCCCGCCGACGAAGCCCTGCCCGCACAGTCCGGGCATGAGCGAGCGGCGCGGCAACTGCCTGTTCCAGTACGAATACAGCCCCTACGGGCCGCCGGGATCGCTGAACTTCAAGCTCACGCCGCACCTCGTGCGCGTCGGCGAGCGCATCACCGGCATCGTCACGGACAAGCGCGGGCAGACCCGGTCGGGCCAGTGGGGCTGGCTGGTGCCGGGAAGCTGGATTCCGCAGCCGGGATGCACGGGCGGCACGAAGGTCCCCGGCTTCGGCGAGAGCATCCCGATGGACAAGCTCGGCAACGGGCGGTGCACGTGGAAGGTCACCGAGCGGCTCCCCCAAGGGACCGTCTACGGCTTCGACAACAAGGAGCGCCGCTGGCACGGCTGGCTGACCGCGGGCGTCGGCGACGGCGTCATGGGCTCCGCGCCGGACAACGACTACTTCTTCATCATCGACAAGGACGAGTCCGTCATCGAGGGCCACGTGACCTCGACCGCCGGCCTCGGCGTCCGCGGCGTCCGCGTCACGATCGGCGGGGGCGGCGGCCAGGTGTACGCCGTCACCGACGGCAACGGCTACTTCAACGCGATCGTCAGCGAGGGCACGTTCACCGTGAAGCCGAGCAAGGGCTCGCAGCGCTTCGACCCGCCGCTGCGGCGGGTCCGCGCGACCCGCGCCGCGACCCGCGCCGACTTCGTCACGGGCGGGAAGGTCGTCATCCAGGGGCACGTCCGTGACCATCGCGGGGACCCGCTCGGCGGCGTGAAGGTCGACGCGCTCTCGACGACGGGCGGCAAGCGCCAGAGCGACCTGACCGACGCCAAGGGGCTGTACCGGATCGAGGCGCCGGCCGGCGCCTACGTCGTGGTCCCCCAGCGCAGCGGTCGCACCGATCGCGAGCGCTACGCCCCGGTGAGCCGCCGCGTCCAGGGAGATGCGACGACGGTGACGGCCGACTTCACGCTCGCCGCGGCGGACGAGCTGACCGTCCGCACGGATTCGACCGTCCCGGTCCAGGGGATCTACTCGACCCTCGTCGCGGCGAGCGGCGGGGTGTTCGAGTACGGCAGCGCGACGCTGCGCAACGGACGCGACGACCCGGTCGCGGGCGAGCGGGTGAAGTTCGACCCGGCCTACTGGGACGTGGCCCCGCCCGGATCCCCGGATCCGAACGTGCTGGTCTGCGACGACGTGTGGCGGCGGGTCTATCCCGGTGCGACGTTCGAGCGCTTCACCGGACCCGACGGGCAGATCGACTTCTCGGTGTGGTTCGGCAGCGACCGGGGCAACTGGTGGCTCAAGGGGCGCGAGGCGCGGGACACGGCGCTGACCGGCGTGCTGCGGGTCGGCCAGGTCGGCGGGGTCCTGGGCCCGGACAACGAGGCGATCATCGGCGCGCTCGGCAATCCCTTCGCCGGCGGCGGCCCCCTGCTCACGGGCCCGTCGCTCGACGCCACCCAAGAGACGATCCTCGACTGGCTGCTCAAGGAGCGCGAGAGCAGCGCCAAGGGGGCGCAGTTCCCGATGGGCGACTTCGGGCCGTTCCGCAGCGCGGATGGCCGCAGCGGCGGCATCGTCTTCTACCCGTCCGGCAACCCCGGCCCGCTCCGCGCGCACCTGCTCACGGGCGCGCCGCTCCCGGGCGGGTACGAGACGCGGGTGATCGCGATCCGGCCCTTCTTCATCGTCGGCGGCACGACCTGGGTGGCGCAGCTCTCGAGCGGGCCGGCCGGCCTGATGAGCCTGCAGCAGTGGGAGAACGTCGAGTTCCGCACCAAGGCCGTCGCCGGCTACGCCACGCCGCGCACGGGCGAGCGTCTCGCCTGGTTCGGCGGCCCGTATCCGCCGTCCTCGGCGAACACCGACGCCCGGCGCGCGTTCGACCGCTGCGCACCGGGAGCGGCGCCCGCGAACACCGTGTTCTCGGTGCACTCGCCGGTGCGGCTGCTGATTCGCGATGCGAAGGGGCGCAGCCTGGGGTACGACGCCAAGGGCAAGCTGGTCGGCACCCTCGCCGGCTGGGTGAGCCGGGGCGGCACGACTGCTCCCGGCACGACGACCTACGTCGTTCCGCGCGGCACCTACACGGTCCGCCTGACCGGCACCGGCCGCGGCCGCGCGACGATCGTCGCGAGCACGCCCGGTCCTGGCGGCGACCAGGTCGCGGTGTTCACGCTGGCCAGCCGGCGTGGCGCCACCGGCACGCTGAAGGTGGCCCCGCGCGGCGCGGCAGGAGCGCTGACCTTCGGCGGCCGCCGGGTGCGCGCGGGTGCAGGCGTCGGCCTGCGCCTGGCCGGCGTGCCGCGGCGGGTGACCGCGGGCCGTCGCGTGGCGCTCACGCTGCGCGTCAGCGACCAGTTCGGTCGCCGTGTCGGCGGCGCGCTGGCCTCGGTCCGGGGCTCGCGCGTCAACGCCCGCGGGCTGAGCGACGCCCGCGGCCGGGTCCGCCTGACGTTCGTCGCGCCACGCTCCGGACGCCTGCGGCTGGCGGTGTCCGCGCCTGGGCACGTGGCCGCGACGCGGACCGTGCCGGTGCGGCAGGCGCGCTGAGCGGAGGCCGGCTGGCAGCACCGGTGGAGCACGCCGTCGACCGGCGGGCGACGGGAACGCGGGCACGAGTCCGTGCGCTGCGGCGCTCGCCACTGCGAAGCAGTCCCCGAGGCGATCGCCGCAGCGGCCTTCGGGCGTGCGGCGTCGATCAAGCGGGGAGGCACTCCTCGCACTTCCGAGATGTTTCGGGTTCAGCCTGCCGGCTTGGCAGCGACGTAGACGCCGTAGCCGAAGTACTGCGAATACCTCGTGTAGAGCTCGATCTCATCTCGTTCTGCTGCGACCAGCGAGACCGCGCCGGCACGGTGTTCGTGGCGAGCAAGGAACGCCTCGAATCGAGCTTCCATTGGACGGTAGTAATTCTCCAGCCAGCAGGGCGGCGGCAGCACGAAATATGCCTCCGGACGGTAGCCGTGCTGCTCGAGCACGCCGATCTTGGCCGACGCGACGTCGACCTCGGGGTACTGACTCACCCAGTGCTCGTGGAGTTCGGCCGGACGCCGACGGGTCAGCCACGTGATCTCGGAGACCACCAGCTTTCCTCCTGGTTTCAGGTACCGCATCCAGCCCGAGACCCCGGCTTCGAACCCGATGTTGTAGATGGCGCCCTCAGACCAGATGACGTCCAGCTCCCCGTCGTCGAAGGGCAACTCGTCGATCGAGCACTCAAGCGTCGTGATCCTGGCGCGAGACCGGTCGCGGTCGGTGGCGGCACGCAGTTCGCGGAGAAAGGCCTGCGCGGTATCGACAGCGAGGACCTCTCCGTTCAGTTCTTCGGCGAGGACCTTGGTGGCCGCCCCGGTCCCGCAACCGAGATCAGCGATCTTCAGCGTTGCGGTCCGGTCCAGTCCGGCCAGCTCGATCGCGCGCAGGGTTTGCTCGGTGCCGCCCGGGCCCTGACGCTCGGCGTCACGGTGAAGATCGATGAGCAGCTCGTACTCG
>CAZEKK010000106.1:4613-8605 GCA_964512905.1 uncultured Solirubrobacteraceae bacterium | reverse complement strand
GAGATCCCCAGGCGCAGCGCGATCTCCTTGTACATGTAGCCGCGCGCCAGCAGCTGGAGCACCTCCCGCTCGCGCGGGGTGAGGCGGTCGAGGTCGTCGTCGCCGTCTCCAGCCGACGGGCCGGCCCCGGCCTCCGGGGCGGGCGCAGCGGCGCCCGCGGCGAACGCGTCGAGCACGAAGCCGGCCAGGCGCGGGGAGAAGACGGCGTCGCCGTCGTGGACGCGGCGCACGGCGTCCGCAAGCTCGTCCCCGCCGATCGCCTTCGTGACGTAGCCGCGCGCGCCGGCGCGGATCACCGCGATGACGTCCTCGGCGGCGTCCGAGACCGAGAGGGCGAGGAACCGGACCGACGGCGCCGGCTCGGCACAGCGGCGGATCACCTCGATGCCGCCGCCGTCGGGCATGTGCACGTCGAGCAGCACGACGTCGGGGCGCTGCGCCGCGATCAGCTCGACCGCCTCCTCGACCGTCGCGGCGTCGCCCACGACCTCGACCCGGCCTTCGAGCTCGGAGCGGACGCCGGCGCGGAACAGCGCGTGGTCGTCGACGATGGCCACACGGACAGCGGTCACGGGGCGCCCTCGATGACCAGCTCGACCTCGGTCCCGGCGCCTGGCGCACTGCGGATCGTGGCCCGGCCGCCGTGGCGCTCCATGCGGGCGATGATCGACTCCCGGACGCCGCGGCGGTCCGCCGGCACCGCGACCGGATCGAAGCCCGGGCCCCGGTCGCGGACGTAGACCTGGGCGCCGCCGCCGGTGGTCGCCTCGGCGTAGACGGCGACCGGCCCGCCGCCGCCGAACTTCGCGGCGTTGACCATCGCCTCGCGCGCTGCGGCGACGAGCGCCTCCCCGCGCTCGTCGAGCGCGGCGTCGCCGACACCGACGACGTCGACGGGCACCCGGTGGTCGCGCTCGACCTCGTCGGCGGCGGCCTCGAGCGCGGCGACCAGGCGCCCCTCCCCGTCGGCCGCCGCCCGGCCCGATAGCCACGCGCGCAGTTCGCGCTCCTGGCGGCGCGCGAGCGTGGCGACGGTCCGCGGGTCGTCGGCGCGGGCCTGGATCAGTGCCAGGGTCTGGAGCACGGAGTCGTGGAGGTGAGCCGCAACCTCGGCCCGCTCCTGGGAGCGGACCCGCTCGGTCCGCTCCGTCCCGAGCGACCGGACCAGCCGCAGCGCCCACGGAGCGAAGATCGCCCCGAGCACGACGGCCGCCACCAGCGCGGCAAGCAGCACGTCGCGCGCGGCGCCGAGCGCGCCGGTCGCCTCGAGGAAGACGACGCCGGCGGCGATGACCAGCGCGACGCCGAGTCCGGTCCGCGACACGGCGCGGGCCCGGTCGCCGCCGCTGGCCGGCGCGAGCTCGCTCGGCGCCGCCGAAGCCTGCGCCCGCGCGCGCGGCGACCCCGCATCGGCAACCGTCTCGGCCGGCCCGGCGGAGAACGACTGGCGCCAGAGCAGCGCCCCGCCGCTGGCGAGCAGGACCGCCGGCCAGACGATCGCGTCGGAGAACCAGATCCCCAGCGCCCGCAGCGTGAGGAGAACGCTGAGGAGCAGCAGGCCGGCGCCGAGGGCGACCTCGAACGCCCCCCGGCCGGTTCGCAGCCGCGCCGCGGGGGCGGCCGCGCCATCGGCAGCGGGCATCAGCGCCCAGGCGACGAGGTAGATCAGGATTCCCGCGCCGCCGGCGAACGCCGCGATCACGAAGGCGACGCGGACGAGCAGCGCATCGAGGCCGATCCGCTCGGCCAGGCCGGCGGCGACGCCGGCCACGACGCCGCGACCGGGATCGCGCCGCAAGCCGGGCGACGACGGGACGGGGGCGGCGGCCATGACGGGTGCCATGTTCTCAGCGTCCGCGGGTGAGTCCGCGCACGAGCAGGATCACGCCCGCCACCGCGCACACGAGCGGCGCGAGGACCGCGAACGTGAGGTGGACGACGTCGAGCGTGGCGAGGAGCAGCACCACGCCGAAGGCCGCCAGCGCGAGGCCGGCGGCCAGGGAGGCGGCGTCGGGCCGGGACCGCCCCGGCCCGACGTCGGGCGGCACGGGATCAGGCACCGGGCCCCGCCGGCTCGCAGGCTCGCGCGGCCTGGGCGCGGTCGGCGCGCGCCACCCGCCCGCCGCCGTCCCAGCCGTCATCCCAGCCGTCCCCGTTCCAACGGTCCCCGCCGTGGCGGGGGTCGTCGTCGCGATAGGACACCTGCAGCACGCCCATCCCGACCTCGCCGTCGACCACGACGCGGGTGCGGCCCGGCGCCGCCGCCGGCTCGTCCTGCCAGTCGACGTCGACGCCGCCGCTGTCGCGACCGAGGACCTCGATCGCCCCGGCGCCGACCTGCCCGCGCGCGGCCACGCAGGCGTTGCGCGGGACGATGATGCGAGCCTGGCCGAGACCCACGCGCACGGCGAGGGGCACGTCACCCGGCGGCAGCGCCGTGTCGCGCAGGTCCACCACCAGCCGGCCGGCCCCGAGTTCGTAGCTGGACCGCAGGTCGGCGGCGGCAGACGGACGGTAGGTCCGCTCGCCGGCCCCGCCGCTGAGGTCGAGATCGGCCGCCGCGGCCACGCCGGTCCCGAGCGCGAGGGAGAACGCCAGCGGCACCGCCCAGCGGATCGGCTTGACCGCCGCTCCCGCCACGAGGGCGAGCCCGGCCACGATGACCAGCACCGCCGCCACGGTCCCGCTGCCGATCCCGGTGGCCCACACGCCGGCCACGAACAGGACGCCGCAGCCGGCCAGGACGGCCAGGCCGAGCAGCGCGTGCTTGGCGATGGCGCCGGGCCCGCCCGCGAGGACGTCGCCGGAAACGAACCACCACACGAGCAGTCCGGCGGCGGCGATCGCCGCCAGCGGCACGAGCACGCCGATCGCGCCGAGCACCGCCCCGGACAGCAGCACGGCCGCAGCGGCCACGAGCGCGACCACCCCGACGGCGGTCCACAGGCGGCCCGTGGTCGAGTCGGTGGTGCCGAGGCTCGCGCCTTCCTCGTCGGGCAGCAAGACGAGGGCGCCGACGTAGAGGAACAGGCCGAGGCCAGCGAGCAAGGTGAGGCCGACGGCCACGGCCCGCACGACGAACGGATCGACGCCGTACTCGCGCGCGATGCCGCCGCAGACGCCGCCGAGCACCCGATCCTGGCGGGATCGGGTGATCCGGCGCCAGCCGCCGGAGCGGCCGCTGCCGCCGGCAGAGCCGGCGCCGTCGCCGGGGCCGCCGCCGCTCGGGCCGCCGCCGCCGTCGCTCGCGCCGCCGCCGCCCGGGCCGCCGCCGCCGCCCGGAGGCAGCGCGCCGCCTGGCGGCGCCCCGCCGGCGGGGAGGGCCGCGGTCTCGGTGGTGGGGTCGGGCTGCGTGTCCTCGGTCATGGGATCTCCGGTCTGGTCGCTCATCATCGTGGTTTCCGAGCGTGCCGGATCAGCGCGCTGCCGCCTATTGGGAATGCCCCGTAGGGGTCGCCGGAGCCCCATCCACTGGAGGAACGGCCGCAGCGACCTCCGCGCGGCTCGCGGACGCCTGTCCCAACCGTGCCACCGCCAGGCCGGCGGACGCCCGGTCCCCGACGGAATCAGTCGCCGAGGACCGAGCGCGGCGCGTCGGAACCCCGACGGATTCCCGCCTGCCAGAGCCCCGCCGTCCTGACCGGGACGAGCCGCACGTAGCCGCGCGCCGACGATCGCGCCCGCCGGACGCGGGCCACCCGGTTGCCGTGGTTGCCCTCGATCGTCACGAGCCAGCGGCGGCCGGCCACGCGCTCGACGATCCCGACGTGGCCGCGGAAGACCGCGATGTTGCCGGCGTGCGGGGCGGCCCGCCAGCGCCCAGTCCGCTTCGCCCAGCGCCGGATTCCCGCCACCGAGCCGATGCCCTCACCGCGGTCGCCAAGCGGCGCGCCGGCCACGGCGGCGACGTACGACACGAAGAAGCCGCACCACGGGCCGCGGGACGACCAGCGCGTCGCCGCCCGGTAGCGCGCGATGTCGCGCGACTCGTT
>CAZEKK010000106.1:0-4513 GCA_964512905.1 uncultured Solirubrobacteraceae bacterium | reverse complement strand
CCGCGCCGCGGCAACCCGAGCGCGTGCGACGATCCCCGCCGTGTCTGCCGCCTCCGCCGTGCGCGCCGCCGCCCCCTCCCGCGGCCGCGTCGCGCTTCTCGGACTCGCCGTGGCGCTCGTGCTCGCCGACTCGTCGGTGGTCACGCTCGCGCTGCCGGACATCCTGCGCGAGTTCGGTGTCGAGGTCTCGCAGGTCGCGTGGGTGCTGACGGCGTACAACCTCGTGCTGGCTGCGACCGCCGTCCCCGCGGCGTGGCTGGCGCGGCACGTCGGCGCCGGGCGGGTCGCCGCGGCCGGAGCGATCGTGTTCGCAGCCGCCTCGGCGGCGTGCGCAGCGGCCGACACGCTCGAGCCGCTCGTCGCGGCGCGCGCGGTGCAGGCCCTCGGCGGCGCCGCCGTCGTCTGCGCGGCGCTGGAACTCCTCGCCCGCGAGACGGGCTCGGACGCGCGGGCCGCCGGCGTCTGGGCCGCTGGCGGCGTGGCCGGCGCCGCGCTCGGCCCGGCGATCGGCGGCATCCTCACCGAGGCGATCTCGTGGCAGTCGATCTTCGTCGTCCAGGTCCCGCTCGCGCTCGCCGTGCTCGTCGCGCTGCCCGGCCGCCTCGGCGCCCCGGTGCGGCCGCTCGCCGCCCCCGGTCGGCCGCGCATCGCGCCGAACCTCGCGCTCCTGCTGCTCAGCGCCGGCCTCACGGCAGCGCTGTTCCTGCTCGTGGTGCTGATGATCGAGGGCTGGCTGATGGAGCCGATCGCCGCTGGCCTGGCCGTGACGATCATGCCCGCGGCGGCGCTGGCCGGCGGCTGGACCGCGCGGCGGATCGAGTCGCACGCGATCCGCGCCGCCACCGGGACGATCCTCGTCGGCGGCGGCCTCGCCGGCCTCGGGCTGATGGCAGGCGCCGAGTGGACCTGGACGATCCTGCCGCAGATCCTGATCGGCCTGGGCCTGGGCCTGACGATCTCGGCGCTCACCGACGCCGCCCTGCACGGCCGCTCGTCCCAGGTGGTCCACGGCGGCTGGACCATCGCCTCCCGCCACGCCGGCGTGGTGATCGGCCTGCTCCTCCTCACTCCGATCTTCACGGCCGACCTCGAGCGCAACACGCGCGACGCCCAGCTCGCGGGCACCGCCCTGCTGCTCGACGCCGACATCTCGCCCGGCCAGAAGGTCGACCTCGCCCGTGGGCTCGCCGACCGGCTGCGCTCGGCCGACGGCCGGCTCCCCGTCCTGGCGCCGGTGTTCGCGGCCAACCCGCCCAAGGACGAGGACCGCACGGCGCAGGCCAGGCTCGCAGGCGATCTCGACGACCAGCTCGAACGGGCCGCCACCGATGCGTTCAGCCGCTCGTTCCTCGCCGCCGCGGCCCTCGCCCTGCTCGCCCTGCTGCCGATCGGGCTCGGTCGCCGGAGGATCGACCTGTGACCGACCCGGACCTCCTCCCCGTGCCGGTGCCGCCGCCCGGGCCGCCGCCGCGCCGCCCCAGCCCGCTGCTGCGCCTCGCGCCGCTCCTGGCCGCGCTGGCGGCGTCGGGCGCCCTCGTCGCGGCCTACCTCGCCGCCGGCGGCGGCTCTTACGCGCCGGCGAAGGTCGCCGACGCGTGCGTGCCGCGCGAGTGGCGCACGCCGAAGGGCGCCGAGCAGATCGCCGAGCAGATCGCGCTGTCGGCCGCCGACGGCGCCGCGTGCAAGCTGGGCATCTCCCGCGAGGAACTCGTCGAGGCGCTGTCCAGCCAGGACCGCCTCGACGCGCTGCTGAAGCGCAAGGGCCTCAGCGAGGACGACTTCGACGACCTGATCCGCACCGGCCTGCAGCGCTCCATCGACGACGCCAAGCGCGCCGACCAGCTCTCGGGCTTCGAGGCGTTCGTACTCGAGCAGGCGCTCGGCGCCGTCCCGATCGACTGGGTGCTCGACCGCCTGCGCGACGCGGGCGTGGTGTGACGGTCTCCACGGCGTCCAGCCCCGGCCGGGGAGACTGCGCTGAGCACCGGCGACCAACGAGGAGGAGTTGATGGACCCCGAGGCAAAGAAGGCGGCGCTGCTGATGATCCCCTACGGCCTGCAGGTCGTCGGCGCCAGCGCCGGCGACAGGGCCACGCTCGGCACCGTGAACTGGACGACGCAAACGTCCTTCGCCCCGCCGCTGGTGGTCGTGGGCATCAAGGCCGGCAGCGGGATGCACGCCATGATCGAGGAGACCGGGCGCTTCGCGATGAGCTTCCTCGGGACCGGCCAGAAGGATGTCGCCTTCGCGTTCTTCCGCCACGTCGAACCCGAGGACGGCACGATGGGCGGATACGAGTACCGGCCCGGGCCGGCGACCGGCTGCCCGATTCTCGCGGTGGCGCCGGCGTGGATCGAGTGCACGGTCGCGGGGCTCCACGCGCTCGGCGACCACAGCACCGTGATCGGCGAGGTCGTCGAGGCGGGCGTCCACCACGAGGCGGCGCCGCTGACCTTGGCCGAGTGCGGCGTGAAGTACGGGGGCTGACCCGCCGCGCCGCATCCGTCACCATGGCGGGATGTCCGAGCCCGTCTCCGACTACACGATCACCGCCGACGGCCTCGCAAGGCTCGAGGCCGAGCTCGCCGATCTCGAGGGGCGCGGTCGCGAGGAGGTCGCGGCGCGGATCAAGACCGCACGCGAATGGGGCGACCTCAAGGAGAACGGCGAGTACCACGCCGCCAAGGAGGCCCAGGCCCACCTCGAGACCCGGATCCTCTACCTGCGCGATCGGACCCTGAACGCGGTCGTCGCCGCGGGCGACGGGGCGAGCACGGTGTCCTTCGGCTCGACGGTCACCGTCCGCGACGAGGGGCGCGGCAGCGAGCAGACCTTCACCCTGGCGGGAAGCGCCGAGTCCGACGTCGGCAAGGGCGTCCTCTCGATCGCCTCGCCGGTCGCGAAGGCGCTGCTCGGCGCGGCGCCGGGCGACGTGGTGGCCGTTGCGCTGCCCTCGGGCGGGGAGCGCCGGCTGCGCGTCGTGTCGGTGGTCTGAGACCGGTCAGGCCCGGACCCCGCCCCACGGCGCGCGGGCACTGGCGTACTCGAGCGCCTCGCCGAGCGCTGCGAAGATCTCGTCGAACACCGCCCGGTCCGAGACGAGCGGCGGCGCGATCTGGACCGCCGGATCGCCGCGGTCGTCGAGGCGGCAGATCAGGCCGTTGTGCTTGATCCGCGGGGTCAGCACCTCCGCCAGGAAAATCTCCCCCTCCGGGCCGGCGATCGACTCGCGCGTGTCGCGATCCTTGACGAGTTCGAGCGACCAGAAGAACCCCATGCCGCGGACGTTGCCGATGATCGGATGGGTGTCCATGAGCCCCTCCATGCCCGCCTTGACGTAGGGCTCGAGCTCGAGCACGTTCTCCAGCACGCCCTCGCGTTCCATGATCTCGATGTTCTTCAGGGCGACCGCGCTGCCAACCGGGTGGCCGCCGAACGTGGTGCCGTGCATGTAGAAGGCGTCCCCGCTGATGAAGGGGTCGGCCACCTTGTCGGAGATCAGCACGCCGCCCATCGAGAAGTGCGCCGAGGTCAGCCCCTTCGCGAACGTGAGCAGGTCGGGCTCGTAGCCGAGGCGATTCGCGCCGTACCAGTCGCCCAGCCGGCCCCACGCGCAGATGACCTCGTCCGAGCACAGGAGGATCCCGTGGCGGTCGCAGATCTCGCGCAGCCCCTGCCAGTAGCCGGCCGGCGGCGGGATCGAGCCGCCGGCGTTCTGGACGGGCTCGGCGATGATCATCGCGATCGTCGAGGGATCCTCGAACTCGATCACGTCCTCGATCTCGTCGAGCAGCGCCTGGGTGAACGCCGCCTCGTCGTGGCCCTGCGGGTGGCGGTAGGCGTTGGTGTTGGACACGTGGTGGACCGGGATCGCCATCGGCTCGAACATGGTGCGCATCGACGGGATGCCGGTGAACGACAGGGCCCCGAGACTCGTGCCGTGGTAGGCGTTGCGCCGGGCGATCGCCTTGCGCCGGTTGGGCTGCCCGTGCGCCTGGTGCCACTGGCGCGCGAGCTTCCACGCCGACTCGACCGACTCGGAGCCGCCCGACGTGAAGAAGGTCCGGTTGAGGTTGGGCGGCGCCAGGTCGGCGACCTTGGTGGCCAGCTCCACCGCGCGCGGGTGGGCGAGCGTCCAGTTCGAGACGAACGGCAGCTCCCGCATCTGGGCGTGCGCCGCGGCGCCGATCTCGTCGCCGAAGCCGTGGCCGAGGTTGGTGCAGTACAGGCCCGACAGGCCGTCGATGTAGGAGGTCCCGTCCTCGTCCACCACCCGCACGCCGTCGCCGTGCACGATCATCGGCACGCCGTGCTCGGCCATCTCGGCCATGTCGGTGAAGTGGAGCATCAGATGCTCGCGGGCGAGGTCCTGGTAGTGGCGGTCCATGGGAATCCTTGGTGGCAGCGGGATGACGGCGTCCGGGCGCGCAGCGCAGGGTATCTCCGCTACGGGCGGCGCGCGCGGCCTGATCGCGCGCATCCTGACCTTGTGGTCAGTCGCACGATGTCCAT
>CAZEKK010000105.1:0-8618 GCA_964512905.1 uncultured Solirubrobacteraceae bacterium | reverse complement strand
GATCGGCGGCGGCGCCCGCGGAGGGGCCGGCGATCGCCGGACCGGGATCGGCGGCGGCGCCCGCGGAGGGGCCGGCGATCGCCGGACCGGGATCGGCGGCCGCGCGCGCCCCCGCGGAGGGGCCGGCCAGCGCCGCCGCGACGGCCAGCGCGGCGGCGAGACGGCTTCGGGGCGCGCATCGGCCCGTCACGCCGGCCAGCGTAGCCCACGCCCGGGCGGCTCGGGGCCCGCGGCGATGGACGTTTTCACCCGGGCGCTCAGGCGATCGCCCCGATCTGCCGACAGAGGGGGCGATGAGCCAAGTCTCGCGGCCGATGCAGATCCTGCTGGTCGTCACGGTGGCCTTCGCCGCCGTGTGGTTCGTCGCCCTGCGCCCGAAGGCCGACGACTCCTCTGCTGCGCCCGAGCCCGCAGCCTCGGCCGCGGCCGAGCCGAAGTCCTCGCTGCCCGGGAACCTCGGCGACGGCGTCGACAAGGCCAAGGACGCCTCCAAGCAGTCCGACGCCGCCAACGCCCAGCGCGAGGCGGCCGAGCAGCGCGCGACCGGCGAGGCGTCCGGATCGACGACCGCCACCTCGGGGGCGACCCAGGGATCGCCGGCCTCGAGCTCCAGCGGATCGGCGCCGCCCGACACCGCTGACGCGCCCGCCAAGGCCCGAACCGTCGCCCGCACCCGGCCCGCG
This sequence comes from uncultured Solirubrobacteraceae bacterium, assembly GCA_964512905.1. GTDB lineage: Bacteria > Actinomycetota > Thermoleophilia > Solirubrobacterales > Solirubrobacteraceae > CANJIV01. The sequence goes on along the minus strand of CAZEKK010000105.1, from coordinate 7,935 downwards.
GCGGTCGCCACCGCCACGCCGGGCCGCGTCGCCGCCGCCGTCGCCGACGGCAAGGTCGCGGTGGTGCTCTTCTGGGACCGGCGCGGCGCGGTCGACAAGCAGGTCCGCTCCGAGCTTGGCCCGGCGGGGGCCCGCGGCGGACGCGTGTTCGTCGTCGCCGCCCCGATCAGCCAGGTGTCGCGCTTCGACGTCGTCACCCGCGGCATCCAGGTCCTCCAGGCGCCGACCGTCGTGGTCATAAGCCCCAAGCGCCAGGCGCGGGTCCTCAGCGGCTACATCGACGGCGCCGAGATCCGCCAGGCCGTCGCGGACGCGCTCGCCCGGCGCTGAGCGCTCACGCAGCGGCCGCTGCCGGGCGGCCGCTGACGCCGCGCAGCCGCCGCTACTGCCCCGGCGCCGTCGGCGGCGCCGTCGACCGCAGCCCGAGCTCGCGCAGCTGACGGTCCTCGACGGGCGCCGGCGCCCCGGTGAGCGGGTCGGCGCCGCTCGCGGTCTTCGGGAACGCGATCACGTCGCGGATCGACTCGCGGCCGGCGAGCAGCGCCACGATCCGGTCGATGCCGAGCGCGATCCCGCCGTGCGGCGGGGCGCCCGTCTCCAGCGCGTCGAGCAGGAAGCCGAAGCGGGCCTGCGCCTCGGCGGCCTCGATCCCGAGCAGGTCGAACACTTGGCGCTGCACGGCAGGTTCGCTGGTGCGGATCGACCCGCCCCCGATCTCGCTGCCGTCGAACACCAGGTCGTAGGCCCGCGAGCGCAGCGCGCCCGGATCGTCGAACGAGCCCGACGGCTGCGTGAACGGGTGGTGCAGGGCGTCCCAGCGGCGCTCGTCCTCGTTCCAGCCGAACATGGGGAAGTCGACGACCCACAGCACGTCGTGGCGGCCGGCGGGGGCCAGATCGAAGCGCCGGGCCAGCTCGAGCCGCAGCTCGCCGAGCACGTGGGCGGCGACGCCGGGCAGGTCCGCGACCGCGAAGACGACGTCCCCGGGGGCGGCGCCGAGGGCCGCGGTCATGCGCGCGATCACCGCCTCGCTGAGGAACTTCGCGATCGGCGACCGCCACGTCCCGTCCTCCTGGACGACCGCCCAGACGAGGCCCTTGGCACCGTGGCGCTGGGCGAACTCGGTGAGCGCGTCCAGGTCCGAACGGGCAAGCTCGCGCGGGCCCGCGTTGAGGCCCCGCACGACCCCGCCGCCGTCGATCGCCTTGGCGAAGACCTGGAAGTCGGTCCCGGCCACCGCCGGGGCGAGGTCGGCGATCTCGAGGCCGAAGCGCGTGTCCGGGCGGTCCGACCCGAAGCGGGCCAGCGCCTCGTCGTAGGGCAGCCGCGGCCACGGCGGCGCCGCGATCCCCTCGACGCCCGACGCGGCGAACACGGCGCCCATGACCGCCTCCGTGGCCGCGATGACGTCGTCCTCCTCGACGAAGGCCATCTCGACGTCGAGCTGGGTGAACTCCGGCTGGCGGTCCGCGCGGGTCTCCTCGTCGCGGAAGCAGCGGGCGATCTGGTAGTAGCGCTCGAGGCCGCCGATCATGAGCAGCTGCTTGAAGAGCTGCGGCGACTGCGGCAGCGCATAGAAGGCGCCCGGCTCCGAGCGGGCCGGCACGAGGAAGTCGCGCGCGCCCTCGGGCGTCGAGCGGGTCAGCAGCGGCGTCTCGACCTCCAGGAACCCCTGCGCGTCGAGCGACGCGCGGATCGTCCGCACGACGGCGGCCCGCAGCTCCAGGGCCGAGCGCATCCCGGCACGGCGCAGGTCGACGACGCGGTGGCGCAGCCGCAGCAGCTCGTCGACGGGCCCGTCCTCGTCGACCGGGAACGGCGGCGTGCGCGCATCGGCAAGCTGCTCGAAGGACGCCACGGCAACCTCGATCTCACCGGTCGGGAGCGCCGGGTTGACCTGCGCCGGCTCGCGGCGCACGACCGTCCCGCGCACCGCCACCACGTCCTCGCCGCGCAGCCCGTGGGCGGCAGCGTGGGCCTCCGCGGCGTCCTCGGGGTGGAAGACGAGCTGCACGAGGCCGGTCCGGTCGCGCAGATCGATGAAGATCAGGCCGCCGTGGTCGCGGCGGCGGTGCACCCATCCGGCGACGCGGACCTCGTCGCCCTCCCGTGCGGCATCGAGGCTGCCGCACCAGGCGTCGCGGTAGCGGTTGGGGCGCGGGGCCGGGATCATCGCCGGCACCGTTCCGGGCCCGTGGCCGCTTCCCTGCCGGGCGCGCGGCTCACAGCCCGAACCCCCCGCGGCCGCGCAGGACGCCCGGGACGATCCTTCCCGCCTCGACGTCCTCCTGCTCCCCGCTCTCCATGTCCTTGAGGGCGGCGCCGCCGCCGTCGCCGAGGATCGCCACGAAGCGGGCGCCGCCGCGGGCGGCCTGCTTGAGCTGGCCCTTCAGCGAGCGGCCCGCCAGCTCGAGCTGCGCGGCCAGGCCGGCCTGGCGGGCCTCGGTGACGATCTGGAAGGCCTCGCGGCGCCGGGCGGCGCCGACGAAGGCGACGTAGAGGTCCAGCGGCGACGGGCCGACGGGCGGCTGGTCGGCGGCCAGGAGCATCCGCTCGATCCCCGCCGCCCAGCCGCACCCGGGCGTCTCGGGCCCGCCGAGCGCCGCGACGAGGCCGTCGTAGCGGCCGCCGCCGCCCACGCCGCTCTGCGCCCCGAGGTCGGCGCTCTCGAACTCGAACACGGTGCGCGTGTAGTAGTCCAGGCCGCGCACCAGCGTCGGGTCGACCTCGTAGGCGAGGTCGGCTCCGTCGAGCATCGCGCGGACGTCGGCGAAGTGCTCGGCGTCGTCGCCGTCGAGCCGGTCCAGCAGCCGCGGCGCGCCGGCCATCACCGCCTGCGTGCCTGGGTCGCCCGAGTCGAAGGCACGCAGCGGGTTGGTGTCCAGGCGGGCGCGGACCTCGGGGGCCAGGGCGTCGGCATGCCCGGCGAGGTAGGCGCGCAGCTCGTCGCGGTAGGCCGCGCGCGCGGCGGGGCCGCCGAGGCTGGCGATTCGCAGCCGCAGCCCCCCCACGCCGATGTCCGCCAGGAGCTCGGCCAGCAGCAAGACGATCTCGGCGTCGACGGCAGGGTCCTCGGAGCCGATCGCCTCGGCGCCGATCTGCCAGAACTGCCGGTAGCGGCCGGCCTGCGGCGCCTCGTGGCGAAAGCAGGACGACAGGTACCAGAGCCGCACCGGCTGCGCGAGCTTGTGCATCCCGTGCTCGACGTAGGCGCGGCAGATCGGAGCGGTGACCTCGGGTCGCAGCGTGATCGAACGCCCGCCGCCGTCGTCGAACGTGTACATCTCCTTCTGGACGACGTCGGTGGACGCCCCCACCCCGCGCGCGAACACCTCGGTCGCCTCGAAGGTCGGCGTCTCGATGCGCCCGTAGCCGGCCCGCTCGAGGATTCGCGCCGCGGCGGCCTCCAGTGCCGCCCGGCTGGCGGCCTGCTCGGGCAGCACGTCGAACGTGCCGCGCGGCGCCTGGATCTTCGCGCTCACCGCGCGGCCGCGAGATCGCGCAGGAAGGGGTTGGACCGCCGCTCGTCCCCGAGCGTCGTGAGGCCCATGTGGCCCGGGTGCACCCGCGTCTCGTCCGGCAGGGCATCCAGCAGCGACTGGATCGAGGCCGCGAGCGTCGGCCAGTCGCCGCCGGGCAGGTCGGTGCGTCCGACGGAGCCCTGGAAGAGCACGTCGCCGGAGAAGATGGCCTGCTCGTCGGCGATCGAGTAGGTCACGTGCCCGGGGCTGTGGCCCGGCGTGAAGATCACGTCGATCTCGAAGCCGGCGAGATCGAGGCGTTCGCCGCCGGCCACCGTCTCGTCGGCGTCGTAGCTCTCGTAGGGGCCGAATCCCTCCCATGGAACGAAGCGCATGATGTCGGCGAGCACCGGCACCTCGATCTCCGGGCAGTAGACCGGCGCCCCCGTCGCCCGCGCAACCGGCGCAACGGCGCCGACGTGGTCGAAGTGCGTGTGCGTGAGCAGGATCGCGTCGAGGGTGACGCCGAGCGCGTCGATGGCGTGCAGCAGGCGGTCGGCCTCGTCGCCGGGGTCGACGATCACCGCGTGGTCGGCGCCGTCGCGGCGGGCCAGGAAGCAGTTCTCCTGCACCGGCCCGACGGTGAACATCCGGACGTCCATCACTTCGGCTTCCCGGCCGCGCGGGCCTGCGCCTGCTTGCGCAGGAACCGCTTGTGCATCATCAGGTCGGTGTAGTACCCGAGCGGGATGTACAGCAGCAGCATGAATCCGGAGAGCGCGAGCGCCTGCGCCGGCTTCTGCTTGAACAGGAAGAGCAGGATCACGAAGAAGATGACGGTCGCCGCGACCGCCCGGTAGAACGCGCTCTTCCACGTCGGTGGCTTGCCGAGCCGCGCCAGCCGGGCCTCGGGGCCGGTGCGCCGCCCGCCGCCGCTGCTCTTCTTGGCGCCCTTCGGCGGCTCCGGCTTGCGCCCGGTGCGGCCGCGCGCCTCGACGACGCCGGCGGCGTTCCCGCGGTGCTTGGTCGAGCGCTTCTTCTTCTTCGTCTGGGCCACGGTCGGCCTCGGATCCTACCTACGCCCGGAGCACGCGGACCTCGACGCCGACGCGCAGGCCCGCCCAGGCGCGGTCGACCGTGAGCGCCGGCGCCCCGAGGCGGGCGGCGAGCGCCAGGCAGGCGCGGTCGGCAAGCGACAGGCCGGCCTCGCGCGTGGCGGCTTCCATCTCGGCGACCGCACGGGCGTCGGCGCCGTCGAACGGCACGACCCGCAGGCCGGACGCCTGGAAGTCGGCGGCGGCCTGCGCCGCCGGCACGCCGACCCGCAGGCAGCGCTGCAGGACCTCGGCCCAGTTGACGCTCGACATCACCGCGTCGCGCATCTCGGACTCGGCCGCTTCGCCGCCGGCCTCGCCGAACGCTGCCGCGAGCGCGGCGGAGGCATCGAGGACGACGACCGTCATCCGGCGTCGACCGCCTTCGAGCGCCGGGGCGCCTCGGTGGCCGCCCGCTCCCGCCGCGCGGCGGCACGCCGATCGGCGATGAGGCCGTCGACCTGGCTCGCCCCGGGTTCGCCCAGATGGGCGTACAGGCCGTGGATCCGGCGCGCGGCGTTCGCGGTCGTCTGGACGATGAGGCGGCCGTCGTCGACATAGGCGCTCAGGTCGTCGCCGGGCGCCGCGCCCATGGCGCGCCGGAGCGCCGCGGGCACGACGAGCCTGCCCTGCTGGCCGAGCTTCACCTTCACGATGTCGGACATGATGCGCCGATCGTGCCACACAATCGACTGTTGTGCCAGGTTTGATGCAGTTGTGCCACGAAGTCGCCGCGTTGTCAGCGACTCAGGAGCCGCCGAGCCGGGCCTCGACCGTCCCCGTCTCGGGATCGAAGCCCGGCGTCGGCACGTCGGACGGGAAGCCGTCAAGCGCGGATGCCGGCGGCACGCCGATCACCTCGGCGCGCGTCACGGGCGCGCGGGCGCGCACGGCGGCGACGAGGTCGCGCAACGGCACCGCGACGTGGTCCTCGACGTTGCAGGAGACCTGCGCCACGCCCGCGCGGTCGAGCCACAGGCCGAGGGCCCGGACGCCGGGCAGGCCGTCCTCCCCGCCCTCGCGGACCGCGGCGGCGATCCGCCTGGCGTCCTGCACCGTCGCGGGCGGCGCCAGTTCGAGGTTGAACGCGATCAGCGGCGGGCGGGCCGCGCAGAGCGTGATCCCGGCGGTCGGATGGGCGCCCGCCGGGCCGAAGTCGGGCGCGAGGTCGCGGGCGGCGAGACGAGCGGCGAGCGCGGCGGCGCCGCCGCGGCGCAGATCGGCCCGGGACCGGCCGTCCGCGAGCGCGCCGTACATGAGGACGGGCACCCCGAGCCGCCCGATGAGGTCGGCGGCGACGAGCGCCTCGGCGCAGGCCGCCCCCCGCCGGGCATCGTCGAGGTGGACGACCGGGACGACGTCGGCGGCCCCCACGTGCGGATGGATCCCCGTGTTGGCGCGCAGGTCGATGCGCGCGACGGCCTCGGCGACCCCGGCGGCGAGCGCCGGCGCCAGCGCCCCGGGCTCCCCGGCCAGCGTGTAGACGGAGCGGTGGTGGTCGGGGTCGGAGTGGGTGTCGAGCAGGCGCACGCCGTCGGCGGCGAAGGCCGCGCCGATCGCGGCGATCGCCGCGGCGTCGCGTCCCTCGGAGACGTTCGGGACGGCCAGGAGCGTCGTGGGCATGACGCCCTACCCGCCGACGATCGCGCCCGCGGCCAGCAGCGGGTCGCCGTCGACGGTGACCTCGGCGTCGAGCACGACGCAGTCGAGGTGGATCGGGACGCTGACGGTGCCGCCGATGCCCGCCGAGGCGCCGAACGCGACGTGGATCGTGCCGAGGATCTTCTCGTCCTCGAGGACGCTGCCGGTCAGGCTCGCGCGGTCGTTCGTGCCGATCCCGAGCTCGGCGAGATTCGTGCCGGCCTCCCCGTGGGCGCGCAGGGCGCCGAGCAGGGCGTCGGCGGCGGGACCGAACCCGCCGGTCAGCCGGCCCCCCTCGACGAACAGGGTCGCCGGGGGCTCGGCCAGGCCGATCGCGGCGATCGAGGCCGCGACGAGCTGGCCCTCGCCCCCGGCGGGAGCGATGAAGCCCTCGCCGCAGGGGAGGTTCCCGAAGGCGCCCGGCGCCGTGAGGTCGCCGTCGTCGGCGATGCCGTCACGGCCGCGGAGGTCGACGCGCAGGTCGGTGCCGCGCGGGCAGGTGATGCGGGCCTCGGACCCGGCGCCCAGGCGCGCGGCGGCAGCGGCGCTGCGCGCGCGCACGGCCGCCAGGTCGGCGCTCATGACCCGGGCGAGCATCTCCGCGGTGGCGCCCGGGAGGGTCGCGCCGCGCGCCCCGACGTCGGTTGCCGCCTTGCGGGCGGCGGTGTGCGAGAGCGACCGGGTCGTCGGGGCCAGGAAGACGTCGCAGGCGGCCAGCGCGGCGGCGACCGCAGCAGGCGGCTCGGCGCCGTCGGTCGCCCGGGCGTCCATGAGGGCCAGCACGGCGTCCGCGCCGGCGTCCGACGCCGCCGCCCGCAGCGCGCGGCCCAGCGCCTCGGTCGCCCCGTCGGCGACGACGAGGACCTCCTCCCCCGCGCGCACCCCGAGGCAGTCGCGGATCACGGCGGCGACGGCGCGGTCGAGGTCGGCAGGCGCGGGGTCCGTCACGGCGGCGGATTGTAGGCGGGCCCGCCGTCGCGCCGGGGCCGGCGGGCGAAGGGGCTAGATTCCGCAGCGGCGGACTGGCCTGAGACTCCGGTTCGTCTCCGGGCCGTCCCGGCACGCCTCGGCGGGCCGGGCGGCCCGGCCCCTCAGCCGGCCGTGCCGCCGGCGCCGGGTGCGAAGTCCGGGCAGTGCCGCAGCCACTCGGCGATCTCCTCCACGACCGGGCCGGCCCGCTCGAGCATCTGCTCGTACTGCACGGCGCTGAGCGGCGAGGCGAACCCGAGCCGTCCGGGCGGCGAGACGCCGAAAACCCGCACCCGCCGGCGGCCGTGGTGACGGCGGCGGAGCACCTGCAGCGCAACGGCGTCGTGCTCGGTCGGCTTGACGATCACGTCGGGCACCATCAGCCGCGGCGCCTTGGCGACCTCCCAGCGGTCGCCGAGATCGCGCGTCGCCGCCGCCAGCAGACGGGCCGGCAGATCGGGCCCATCCGCGATGTCGACGTTGATCCAGAGGCTCATGCCGGGACGAGTCCGGGCGGCGGGCGTCAACTAGACTTGGCACCCCCGCCGGAGTAGCTCAGTCGGTTAGAGCAGCGGAATCATAATCCGCGTGTCGGGGGTTCGAGTCCCTCCTCCGGCATGAACGGAACCCCTGCACAGGGCGGGGTTTCGTCCGTTCGGCGGACGGACGCCCGGGGCCGCCGTGCGCCGAGCGTGCACCCAACGGGGTCCTCAGGCCCCCCGAATGGGGCCCTCTCCGTTCGCGCTGTTCTGGATGGCGGGCTGGCGGTC
>CAZEKK010000104.1:7133-8623 GCA_964512905.1 uncultured Solirubrobacteraceae bacterium | reverse complement strand
GACGGCGGCGTGAAGACGCCGGTGCGCGTGGGCCCGGAGAGGAAGTCGATGTCCACCCTCGCGACGCGATCGCTTCCGAACTCCAGGTAGCACGTGCCCTGCCCCAGGTACGGGCCCGGACCCTCCCCGCCGCGCGCGGCGGCGATGAGGTCCTGCGCGACGATCCGCGCCGCTCCCTCCGCGAACACCCCGGCCTTGGGGACGCCCGCGGTGCAGACGTCGCCGATCGCGTAGACGCCGGGGAAGCGGGTCCGCAGCGTGGCCGGCTCGACCGGCACGTAGCCGTCCTCGGTCATGCCGCTGGCGAGCACCACGTCGGGCGCCCGGTGCTTGGGCACGCCGAGGAAGAGGTCGAAGGCCATCTCGGTCCCGTCGTCCAGCACGGCGACGCTGCGCCCCGGGTCGATCGACACCGGCCGGCGGCCGGCCACCAGCCTGATGCCGCGCTCGGCGAACTCCGCCGACAGGGCCGCCGATGCCTCGGGCGACGGCGGCACCGGGGACGGCAGCGGCAGGACGAACGTGATCTCGCAGTCCTCGCGGACGCCCTTCGCCCGCAGCGCCGTGTCGAGCAGCAGCGCGCACTCGCTCGGCGCCGGCGGGCACTTGAACGGCGCGTCGCACACGCCCACGATCGCGTGCCCGGAGTCGAACGTCGGGATGATCTCGGCGCAGCGGGCCGCCCCGGCGACCGAATAGAACTCGTTGCCGCCCTGCGCCAGGCCCGGCGTCGCGCCGAAGTCGTAGTCGGCGCCGAGGGCCACGACGAGGACGTCGGCGTCGTGGACGCCCGCGTCGGTCGTCACCTGCCTCGCCTCCGGGTCGATCGCCGCGATCGTCTCGCGCAGCAGCCGCATGCCGGGCTTGGCGATGTCGCGGTAGGGCAGGCTGACCGCCTCGGCCGACTCGCCCCGGAACATCATGTCGAGCTTGGAGTACCCGAAGACGAACGCCTCGTTCTTGTCGATCAGCGTGACGTCGGCGTCGTCCCCGAGCGCCTCGGAGAGCATCGTGCTCAGTTCCAAGCCGCCGAACCCGGCTCCGAGGATGAGGATGCGCGGGCTCACGACGGCGACCCTATCCGACACAGGCCGGCGCCTTTGCGTGATGATGCGCGCCATGACCGCTCTTCGCTCCACATTCCTCATCCTGCTCGTCGCCGCCGCGACCGCGCTTGGCGCCTGCGGCAGCGACGACTCGTCGTCCAACGACACCACCGCCGCGCCGCCCGAGACGACCGCCACCAGCGGCGGCGGCGGCGCCACCGACATCGCGGCCGCGAAGCAGAAGTGCCTCGATCAGGCCAAGCAGATCACCGACGCGACGGCGAAGGGCATCGCCGAGTCGGCGTGCAACCAGATCACCGCCGACAACCCGAACGTGCAGGAGACGCTGAAGAAGGCCAAGCAGGCCTGCCTGGACGCGGCGGGCAAGATCCCGATCGACTCCGTGAAGTCGACGGTCGAGGAGCAGTGCAACAAGATCACCGC
>CAZEKK010000104.1:0-7033 GCA_964512905.1 uncultured Solirubrobacteraceae bacterium | reverse complement strand
CCGGCTCACCGCGGCGGGCCGGCGTCGATCCGCGCCCGCGCGGCCTCGAGGCCGCCGCGGAACCAGCCCTGCTTCTCGATCCACCACGTGACGCCCGCCTCGGCGGCGTAGCGCGCGACGAAGGCCGCGTCGGCGCCCGCATCGCGGCCGGGCGTCATGCCCTCGACCACCACGTCGAGCAGCGGCAGGCCGGGATCCCGATGCGCCGCGGCGTAGGCCGCCGCCGCCGCGACATCCTCGACCGGGGTGGTCTCGGTCTCGCCGAGCCCGTCGCGGATCGGGAACACCCCGTCCCAGCGGGCGGCCCGCCGGAACGGCGGCTTGTTCGGCCAGCGGCCGGCCACCCAGATCGGGATGCGCGGCCGCTGGACGGGCGTCGGGTGGAACTCGGGCCCGCGCACGTGCAGGTGCTCCCCGTCGAAGTCGACGCGCTCCCCGGACCACAGCCGCACGAGCACCTCGAGCCCCTCGTCGAGCTTGCGCGCCCGCACGCGCGGGTCGCCGTCCTCGCCGAAGGCCGCGAACTCCTGCTCGGCGGCGGCGCCGAGGCCGACGCCGACCACGAGCCGGCCCTCGGAGAGCTGGTCCAGGGCCACGGTTTCGCGCGCGACCTTCCAGGGCCGGCGCCGCGCCAGGGGCGTGACGAGCGCGCCAAGACGCACGCGCTCGGTCGTCGCAGCGATCGCCGCGAGCGCGATCCACGGGTCGGTCGCGGGCGCCGCGGGATCGCGGGCGGCGATGTGATCCCAGAGGAAGACGCCGTCCCACCCGGCGGCCTCGGCGCGGCGGCCGAGGTCGGCGAGCACGCGCGGGTCGGCGAGGTCGCGCTGATTGGTGAGCCCCACCGCGCAGCGCATGCCGGCCGCCGTCAGGCCCCGGACCGTGCGGCGGCGTCGGCCGACGACACGACGGGAACGACCTCGAACTCTCCGAGGTCGCGCCACGCGGCGATCCACGCGTCGAACAGCGACGGGTCGTCGGTCTCCATGAGCTGGAAGCACCGGCAGCGGTCGGCGGCGTCGATCCAGCTGTCGAGGTAGACGAGCCCGTCTGGGAGCATCCGGCCGCGCTCGGCAAACCGCGCGTAGACCGGCTCGGGACCGTGGGTGAACCGCTCGATCACCATGTAGCGCACGACGGGGCGAGGGTAGCGGCCAGCGCGAAACGGCCGCGATCAGCCATCTAGACTCGGAGTCACTGATGAGCGATCTCGGCCGGATCGTCGCCGTCTTCGCCCTCGTCTTCGCGAACGGGTTCTTCGTCATCGCCGAGTACGCGCTGGTCACGGCGCGCCGCAGCGCACTCGCCGAGCGGGCCGGCGCCGGCAGCCGCGGCGCGACCGTGGCGCTGGGGCTCATGGACCAGCCGGTCCGCTTCATCGGGACCGTCCAGGTGGCCATCACGGCGCTGGGCATCCTGCTCGGCGCGATCGGCGAGCCGCTGCTGCGCCACTACTTCGACCCGATCCTGGCGGCGACGATCTCGTTCGTCCTGGCGTTCGCGATCATCACCTACCTCAGCGTCGTGATCGGGGAGCTCGTGCCCAAGGCGATCGCGCTCCAGCGCGCCGAACAGATCGCCGTCGCCGTCGCGGTGCCGATCGACCTGTTCGGCCGCCTCGCGTGGCCGGCGGTGTGGGCGCTGCAGGGATCCGCCAACGCGATCCTCAAGCTGCTCGGGCTGTCCAACGCGCGGGCCGGCGACACCGTGCGCAGCGCCGAGGAGCTGCGCGGCATCGTGGCCGAGGCCGAGGACGCCGGCATCATCGAGGAGGCCGAAGAGGAGATGCTCTACCGGGTCTTCGACTTCGCGGACAAGGAGGCGCGCGAGGTGATGGTGCCGCTGCCCGAGGTGGTGGCGATCGACGCGGGCAGGACCGCCGCCGAGTGCGTTCCGATCGCGATCGACGCGCCGTTCACGCGGTACCCGGTCTACGACGGGACGCTGGACCGGATCGTGGGCATCCTCCACGTCCGCGACCTCTTCGCCGCCGTCCACGGCGCGCCCGGACCGGGCACACCGGTCGGCGAGCTGGTGCGGCCCGCGGTGCTCGTGCCCGAGACCAAGGACCTGGGCCCCCTGCTGCGCGAGCTGCGCGCCACCAACCAGCACCTCGCGGTCGTGGTGGACGAGTACGGCCGCACGACCGGGATCGTGACGCTCAAGACCCTGCTTGAGGAGATCGTCGGCGACATCGAAGACGAGTTCCAGCTCCCCGACGCCTCGGTCCAGCGGCTCGATGCGGACCGCCTGCTGGTCGCCGGCACCTATCCGGTGGACGACTTCAACGAGACCTTCGGCACCGACCTGCCGACCGGGGACTTCCACACCGTGGCCGGCCTGGTCTTCCACCGGCTCGGACGCGCGGGCACGGTCGGCGACGAGCTCGAGGTCGGCGGCCTGCACTTCACCGTGCGCGGGGTCGACGGCGCACGGATCGACCGGCTCGAGGTCCGCCTGCCGGCCGGCGAGGCCCGCGACGGCTGACGGCGGTCGCACGCGGATCGCCCGCCGGCCGGCGATCCCCGCGACGACCGCTGGGCCGAGTCAAGCTCGCCGCCCCGGCGGCCGACAGGAGGGGCATGGCCCCGAGCACGTCCCGCCACGGCCTCGTCGTCGTCACCGGCGCGTCCACCGGCATCGGACGGGCTGCCGCCCTGCACCTCAACGGCCTGGGCTACACGGTGGCGCCGGGGGTCCGCCGCGACGAGGACGGCGAGCGCCTGCGGGCCGCGGCCCCGGCGCCCGAGCGGATGCATCCGCTGCGCTTCGACGTCACCGACGCCGGGGCCGTCGATGCTGCCCGCGCCCAGGCTCAGGAGCTCGCCGGGGCGGCGGGGCTGCGGGCGCTCTTCAGCAACGCGGGGGTCGCGGCGTTCGACGGCGACGTCTCCTGCGAGGGCTGCCCGCTCGAGACCCAGCAGCGCCTCATGGAGGTCAACCACTTCGGCGCGGTCCGGGTCATCCAGGCCTTCCTCCCCATGCTCCGCGCCGCGCGCGGGACGATCGTCGTCAACTCTGCCCTCATGGCCAGGACGGTGCTCCCGTTCAACGCAGGCTACGGCGCGTCCAAGGCGGCGCTGGAGGCCTGGTGTGACGCGCTTCGCCGCGAGGTGCGGCCCCACGGCGTCCGCGTGGCCATGATCGAGGCGGCGTTCATCGCCTCGAGCCTCGCCGGCAAGCAGCACGCCGACGAGGTGCCGGCCGGCGGCCTCTATCCGGGCCAGCGCGTGATCGCCGGCCAGCTTGCCTCTGCGGAGCGTCGGTTCGGGCGCAGCCGCCAGGCCGACCCCGAGCGCTTTGCGGAGGCGGTCGCCGCCGCGATCGAGTCGCCGCGGCCGCGACCGCGGCGCATCGTCGGGCTCGGAGCGCGGCCGATCTGGCTCGTCGGCGGGCTGCCGGATCGGGTCCAGGACGCCGTGTTCGCGCGGGTGTTCGATCGCGCGGGCGCGTCCTGAGACGGTCTCAGAACCAGCTTCAGCGAGCCGGGGGCCGGATGAACTCTCAGCCGCGGCGCATGAGGCGCGCCACGGCCGCCATCAGCTCCTCCGTGCGCTCCTCCTGGCGCTCCTCGCCGGCGCCGACGACGCAGTGGCGGGCGTGGCCGTCGAGCAGGCCGAGCGCGACCTTGTCCAGCGCCGCCTGGATGGCGCTGATCTGCGTGAGGACGTCGATGCAATACCGGTCCTCGTCGATCATCTTCTCGACGCCGCGCACCTGGCCTTCGATCCGGCGAAGGCGGGCCGAGAGCTGCGCCTTCTCGGCGGTGTAGCCGCGGGGCGTCGCGGTGGCGTTGGGCATGAGAACCTCGGATCGGGAACGGGGCGTCGAGAAGTCTACCAATACCCCCAAAGGGTATGCTAGCCTCGATCGTCGGCCCCCGTTCCACCACAGGACCACCACCGTGACCCAGGCCACCCGTCTCAGCTACCCCGTCCCCGGCGTGAGCTGCGGCCACTGCCGCGCCGCGATCTGCGCCGAGGTCGAGGCGGTCGGGGGCGTGACCCGCGTGGACGTCGACCTCGACTCCAAGCAGGTCACCGTCGAGGGCGCCGGAATCGACGAGGCCGCGGTGCGTTCCGCCATCGACCGCGCCGGCTACGACATCGGCTGACCTGGCTGCCATGACCGCACACCGCAAGAGCCCGCCGACCGCGCACCTGGAGCTCCCGATCGCGGGCATGACCTGCGCCTCCTGTGCGGCGCGCATCGAGCGGCGGCTGTCGCGCCTGGACGGCGTCGAGGCCGCGGCGGTCAACTACGCCACCGAGCGCGCCACCGTCGACTACGACCCGGACACGATCGACGTCGACGACCTCGTCGACGCGGTCAAGTCCACCGGCTACACGGCGCTGCCCCCCGACGACGCGGACGACGTTGCGGCAGAGTCCTCGCGGGCGGTCGAGGACGCCCGCCTCGACGAGGCGGCCTCCTTGCGCCAGCGCCTGCTGATCTCGGCGGCGCTTTCCCTGCCGGTCCTGCTCATGGCGATGATCCCGGCGCTGCAGTTCCGCAACTGGCAGTGGCTCTCGCTCGTGCTGGCGACGCCCGTCGTCGTGTGGGGCGGCTGGCCGTTTCACCGCGCCGCGCTGCTGAACCTCCGCCACCGCGCGGCCACCATGGACACGCTCGTCTCAGTCGGGACCCTGGCCGCATGGGGCTGGTCGCTGTTCGCCTTGTTCGGGGGCGACGCCGGGATCCCGGGCATGACGATGCCCTTCGACCTCCTGCCCGAGGCCGGCCGCGACACCGACCAGATCTACCTCGAGGTTGCCTCGGTCGTGACGACGTTCATCCTCGCCGGCCGCTACCTCGAGGTGCGGGCCAAGCGGCGCGCCGGCGACGCCCTGCGGGCGCTGCTGGAGCTCGGCGCCAAGGACGTGGCCGTGCTCGGGCCCGACGGACGCGAGGAGCGCGTTCCCGTGCAGGAGCTCGCGGTCGGCGACCGCTTCGTCGTGCGGCCCGGCGAGAAGGTCGGCACCGACGCCGTCGTCGAGGAGGGGTCGAGCGCGATCGACCAGAGCGTCCTGACCGGCGAGAGCATCCCGGTCGAGGTTGGCCCCGGCGACGAGGTCGCGGGCGCCACGGTCAACGCCGGCGGGCGGCTGATCCTGCGCGCGACGCGCGTGGGCGAGGACACCGCGCTCGCCCAGATCTCGCGGATGGTCGCCGACGCTCAGGCCGGCAAGGCGCCGGTGCAGCGGCTCGCCGATCGGATCGCGGCGGTGTTCGTCCCCGCGGTCATCCTGCTGTCGGTCGCCACCCTGATCTTCTGGCTGGCCCAGGGCGAGCGCGCGAGCTTCGCGTTCACCGCGGCGGTGGCGGTGCTCATCATCGCCTGCCCGTGCGCGCTCGGGCTGGCCACGCCGACCGCGCTGATGGTGGGCACCGGACGCGGCGCCCAGCTCGGGCTGCTCATCAAGGGCCCGGAGGTCCTCGAGTCCACCCGGCGCGTCGACACGATCGTCCTCGACAAGACCGGCACCGTGACGACTGGCCGGATGGCCGTCGTCGGCGTCACCGTCGCGCGCGGCACCGATCCCGATGCGGCCCTGCGCATCGTCGGAGCGGTCGAGCACGCCTCCGAGCATCCGATCGCCCAGGCGATCGCGCTGGCGGCCGAGGACCGCCACGGCTTCCTTCCGGCGGTGCAGGAGTTCTCCAGCCGCGAAGGCCTGGGCGTCGAGGGCCTGGTCGCGGGCGAGGCGATCACCGTCGGCCGCCCGGCGTTTCTCGCGCAGCGCGGGATGCCGCTGCCCGCCGAGCTCGAGTCGGCCCGCGCCGCCGCCGAGGCCGCCGGCCAGACCGCCGTGGCCGCCGGGTGGAACGGCGCCGCGCGCGTCGTCGTCGCCGTCGCCGACACGGTCAAGCCGACCAGCGCGGAGGCGATCCGGCGCCTGAAGGCGCTCGGCCTGCGCCCCGTGCTACTCACCGGGGACAGCCAGGCGACCGCCGACGCCGTCGCCGCCGAGGTGGGCATCGACGAGGCGATCGCCGAGGTGCTGCCGGCCGGCAAGGTGGACGTGGTCCGCCGCCTGCAGGAGCAGGGGCGCGTAGTGGCCATGGTCGGCGACGGGGTCAACGACGCTCCGGCGCTGGCCCAGGCCGACCTCGGACTGAGCATCGGCACCGGCACCGACGTGGCGATCGAGGCCTCGGACCTCACCCTCGTCTCCGGCGACCTGCGCGCGTCCTCCGACGCGATCCGCCTGTCGCGGGCCACGCTGCGTACGATCAAGCAGAACCTCGGGTGGGCGTTCGGCTACAACGTCGCCGCCCTGCCGCTGGCCGCCGCCGGGCTGCTGAACCCGGTGATCGCGGGGGCCGCCATGGCGCTGTCGTCGGTGTCGGTGGTCACGAACGCCCTGCGGCTGCGCCGCTTCAAGCCCGAGCGCGACGACCTTCCGGAGCCGGACGCGTGAAACGGGCGGCGGGACTCGCGCTCGCCGGCGCGGGGGCCGTCGCCGCTGCGGCCGTGTGGTGGCGGGCCAACCCCTCGGCCTGCCCGTACAGCCAGCGCTTCTGGGTGCAGGCGCCGCACCCGTTCATCACCCGCGAGCGGCTGCTGGCCACGCTCGACCCGCGGCCCGGCGACGCCGTCCTGGAGGTGGGGCCGGGGACGGGCTACTACACGCTCGACGTCGCGGCGCGCCTGGCGCCCGAGGGCACACTGGAGATCTTCGACGTGCAGCAGAAGATGCTCGATCACGCGATGGCGCGCGCTGCCGAGGCGGGGATCTCGAACATCCGCCCGCGCCGGGGCGACGCGCGCGATCTCCCCTACCCGGACGACGCGTTCGACGCCGCCTTCCTCGTGACGGTGCTGGGCGAGATCCCCGACCAGGACCGCGCGCTGCGCGAGCTCGGCCGCGTGCTGCGGCCCGGCGGGCGGCTGGTCGTCGGCGAGCTGTTCGGCGACCCGCACATGGTCACCGAGCGAGCGCTGCGCGAGCGCGGCGAGGCCGCGGGTTTCGTGTTCGAGCGCCGGGAGGGCCCGCCGTTCGGGTACTTCGGCGTGCTGCGGGCGGGCGAC
>CAZEKK010000103.1:0-8686 GCA_964512905.1 uncultured Solirubrobacteraceae bacterium | reverse complement strand
GGATCGGTCGGCCCCGGCGGGGCCGTGATCGACCGGGTCGTCCCGGCGAGCCCGGGCAACGGCGTGCCCGCATCCGTCGCGGGGTCGTCGCTGCAGATCACCGCGCTCGGGCCGGGCGGCAGGCCGCTCGGGACGACCGGCGCCGACGTGCAGTTCCTCGAAGACGGGCCGCGCGGCGTCGGCTCGTTCACGGCGCCGCTGCCGGCGGGCGCGGTCGCGGTCGAGGCACGTGAAGGCGGACGGACGCTCGCGCGCGTGCAGCGCACGACCCCGCCCAAGGTCGCCCTGACCGCCCCCCGGCGCGGCGCCCGCGTCAAGGGCGGGAAGCGCTCGCAGCTCGTCGTCGCCTGGAAGACGACGGATCCCGACTCGTCCGATCGGCTGGCGCGCGTGGAGTACGCCGCGAACGGGCGCAGCTTCCGCACCGTCTGGCAGGGCAAGGACACCGGTCGCGTCGCGCTGGCCGGCAGCAGCCTCGCGGCGGCGACGAAGGCCCGGGTGCGGGTCGTGGTCAACGACGGCTTCACCGACGGGAGCGGCGTGTCGGCGCCGTTCCGCGCCGACGGCGCCCCGCCCGCGGTGACGATCACGAGCCCTGGGGCCGGCGAGCGCCTGTCCACCGGCGTGCGCGCGCTCCTCAAGGGCTACGCGACCGACGACCGCGGCCAGAGCCTCGGCCGCCGCAGCCTCACATGGTTCGCGGGGCGCACGCGGATCGGACGTGGGAGCCGTGTCACGGCCACCCTGCCGGCCGGGACGGTCAAGCTCCGCCTCGTTGCGCGCGACCGGCTCGGGCGCACCACGACCGCCACTCGGATCGTGCGGGTCGCGCGCCCGCCGCTCTACGTCACGACGCTCGCCGCGCCAGCCCGGGTGGTGCCGGGCGCGAAGACGGTGCGCGTGCGCATCGCCGCCTCGGCGCGGGCGACGCTCAAGGTCGGCAGGCGCTCCTACGCGGTGGGCACGAAGCCACGCACGCTGACGCTGGCCCTCCCGCGGTCGCCGAAGGCCGGCTCGCTCGCAGTCCCGTTCACGGTCCGGGCGAAGGGCAGCGCCACGGTGAAGGGCGCCGTGCGGGTCGTGCGGGTGTGAGGGCCGGACCCCGGATCTCGCCTGCCCAGTGCCGGGCTCCGGCCCTCAGCTACGCCGCCGGCAGCGCGGCGTAGGCGCCGCGGTACCACAGCAGCGGCGCCCCGTGGCCGTGGTGCAGGGCGGTAACGGCGGCGATCGCGATGGTGTGGTCGCCGCCGGGCAGCAGTTCGCGCACGTCGCAGACCAGCCACGCCAGCACCCCGTCGAGCACCGGCGGTCCGTGCTCGGTCGTGTGAGCGATGCCGGTGAACTTCTCGTCGACTGGCACCTTTGACGCGAACAGGCGCGAGACGTCCTCCTGGCCCGCCGCGAGGACGTTGATGGCGTACCGACCGCTGGCGCGGACCGCCGGGAGGGTTCGGGAGCCGTTGTCGAGGCAGGCGAGCATCAGCATCGGCTGAAGCGACAGCGAGCAGACCGCGTTGGTGGTCAGCCCGCGAGGGCCATCCGGTCCTGCCGCGGTGATCACGGCGACGCCGGTGGCGAAGTGGGCGGCGACCTCCCGGAAGCGGTCCGTGTCGACGGTCACGGGCTCATGGTCCTCGATCGGCGGCGGTCGCGTCCGCCGGACGGCTCAGGACACCTCCACCGTTCCGTCGAGCCCGAGCGTGTCGTGGTTGGCGAGCGGGCAGAAGAGCCGGTAGCGGCCCGGGGGCAGGGTGACGGCGAGCACGCCACGTGCGCCGGGCCGGAGCAGCGGCGTGACGCGAAGCGCGGAGCGGGCCAGCCCGATCGCCAGGCGGTGCGGCTCCCGGCCGCGGTTGACGACCGCGATGCGCAGGGCGCCAGGCCCGGCCCGGACCGTCTGGGGATCGAGCCGGTACTCGGTCATCGCCACCGTAATCCGGCCACCGACCGCCGTGGCGGCCTCGTCGCGGGCGCAGCCACCGGCCCCGGCGGCGGCGAGGGCGGCGGCGGCGGCCAGCAACTCGGCGCGAGGGGACCGCATCACCGCCGGGAGTATCTCGTAGTATCTGCGCCGCTCATGACTCGCAAGCGCCTCGCCGCCGCCCTCGCCGTGATCGCCGTCGCCGCCGTTGCCACCGCGTGCGGAGAGCAGGGCATCGATCTCAAGCCCAACGCAACCGCCAACGTCAAGGCTGGCGCGGAGCTGTTCAACCAGCGCTGTGCTGGCTGCCACACCCTCACGGCCGCTGGGGCCGAGGGCAGCGCGGTGAAGGTCAACGACCGCGAGCGCACCGACGGCCCGAACTTCGACCAGCGCAAGGAGACGGTCGAGCAGACGCTCTACGCGATCTCCAACGGCGGCTTCTCCGGGGCGATCATGCCCCAGAACATCGTCGTCGGCCAGCAGGCCCGCGACGTCGCGGCGTTCGTCGCCCAATACTCCGGGGCCGACGCGGTCAATCCGCCGTCGCCGGGCGCCGTCCCGCCGGGATTCTGAGCGCCGGCGCCCCCGTCGCGTCCGCCCGGCGCGGGTACGCTTGACGCCGTGCTCGACCTCAAGCTGATCCGCGCCGATCCCGACGGCGTCCGTGCGGCGCTCGCGCGCCGAGGGGCCGACGGACCGCTGGACCGGGTGATCGCGCTCGACGAGCGCCGCCGGATGATCCTGCCCGAGCTCGAGGGCATCCAGGCCGAGCAGAACGCCGCGTCCAAGGCGATCGGCGCCGCCAAGCAGCGCGGCGAGGACGCGGCGGAGGCGATCGCGGCGATGAAGGGCATCGCGCAGCGCGGGCGCGCCCTCAGCGACGAGCTGGTCCGCGTCGACACCGACCTCGACGCCGCGATGGCCGAGCTGCCCAATCTCGCCGACCCCGACGCGCCGCCGCAGGACACCGTCCTCAAGGAGGTCGGCGACGCAGGCCGGGCCGGGCGCGACCACCTCGACCTCGCCGGGCCGATGATCGACATGGAAGCCGCCGCCCGCGTCTCGGGCTCGCGGTTCGCCTACCTGAAGGGCGACCTCGTGATGGTCGAGCTGGCGCTCGTGCGCTTCGCGCTCGAGACGCTGCGCGGCGAGGGCTTCGAGCCCGTCGTGCCGCCGGTGCTCGTCCGCGAGCCGGCGCTGTACGGCACTGGGTTCCTCCCCGACACCGAGCAGCAGATCTACGCCCTCCCGGCCGACGATCTCTACCTCGTCGGCACCTCCGAGGTCGCCCTGGCCTCGCTGCACGCCGGGGAGATCCTCGACGCCGCCGACCTGCCGCTGCGCTACGCGGGCTTCTCCCCGTGCTTTCGCCGCGAAGCCGGCGCGGCGGGCAAGGACACGCGGGGCATCTTTCGCGTCCACCAGTTCGACAAGGTCGAGATGTTCGCGTTCGTGGAGCCGTCGGCGTCGCCCGCCGAGCACGAGCGCCTGCTGGCGATCGAGGAGGGCATCCTCCAGGCGCTCGAGATCCCGTATCGCGTGGTCAACATCGCCGCCGGCGACCTCGGCGCGTCCGCCGCGAAGAAGTACGACTGCGAGGCGTGGCTGCCGGGGCAGGAGCGCTACCGCGAGCTGACCTCATGCTCGAACACGACCGACTTCCAGGCCCGGCGCCTGGACATCCGCTACCGCCCCGAGGACGAGAAGCGGACGCGCGTGGTCCACACGCTCAACGGGACCGCGGTCGCCGTGGGCCGCACGATCATCGCGCTGCTCGAGAACGGCCAGCAGGACGACGGGAGCGTCGTCGTGCCGGAGCCGCTGGTGGCGTGCGGCGCGCCGGCGACGCTCGGGCCTTAGAGCGGAGCAGCCGTCGGCACCGTCCCGAGGGGCGCGGGACAGCGTGACTGTGCATGGAGGCGTCCCTGCGGTCTCCGCCATGCGGGGCTCGGCAGGCATGCCGGGCGCCGTGAGCAGCGTCGGCGCGGACGTCGGCCCGCCGGGGGCAACGCTCGAGGTGTCGCTCGGCGCGGACGTCGGCCCGCCGGGGGCAACGCTCGAGGTGTCGGCACAGGCGGCCGCGAGCCCGGGGATCCGCCAGCGGACAGGGTCCGACATCGGGTGCGGCTGGAGTCGCGCTCCAGGCAGCCCAGCCGACGCCGATCCGGTGCCGCGACACGTGCACCACGCAACACACGAGTCCGATCCGCGGACGTGCGTGCACCACTGCATGCATCACGTGCACCGCGCACCACTGGTTCTCGAAAGCCCCACCAGTGTGCGCTTGTGCATGACTCCCGCGCGCCCAGCGGCCCTCGGCGCTGGCAGCGGCGCGGCCCCGGCACCGCCCGGCGGCACTCGGCGTGCTCGAAGCGCCCAGCGGCCCTCGGCGCTGGCAGCGGCGCGGCCCAGGTGCCGCGCGGCCGCGCCGGCGCGCTGGCAGCCGAGCCGCCCGGCGCCGCCCCGCGACCCCAGTCGCCGCCGTCCCGCCGCCCGACCCGATCCATCATCCCGCGGGGACGCCTCCGGCACGGCACGCCGCTGGCCTGCGCTACGCGGGGAGGTGCGCGCTGTCGCCGCCAGTGGCCGCGAACGACGTTCCGCTCACCATCCGGGCGGCGTCTGAGGCGAGGAACACCACGATCGGCGCGACGTCCTCGGGCTCGATCCAGGGCACGCCGAGCGGCGTCTTGGCGGTCAGCAGGGCGACCGCCTCGGCCTCGTCGCGGGCCGGGTCGCCAGAGGGCGTGCGCCCGGCCTCGCTCATGGCTTGCGCGTACCGATCCTCGTGGCGCGTCAGCGCGGTGTCGATCAGGCCGGGGATCAAGGCATTGACGGTGATCCCGTGCGGCCCGAGCTCCAGCGCGGCGGACTTCATCAGTCCGAGCAGCCCCCACTTCGAGGCGGAATAGGCGGCACCGTTCTTCGTCCCGTGCTGGCCTTGGGTGGACGAGGTCACGATGATCCGCCCCCCGCCTCGCTGCACGAGCAGGGGCGCGAACACGCGCACGACGTTGGCAGTGCCGTTGAGGTTCACGTCGATCTGGTCGTGCCAGTCGGCGTCGCCCATCTCCAGCAGCGGCTTGAAGGCCTGGATGCCGGCGTTGGCGAAGACGATGTCGACGCCGCCCCGCTCGCGCTCGATTGCCGCCGCGGCGTTCCGGACGGCGCCGATGTCGCGCTGGTCGGCGGTCACGCCCAGCCACCGGCGCCCCTGCGCGGCGACGAGGCGCCCAGTCTCCTCGAGGTCGGCCGGGGTGGCCGGGGCGAAGTCGAGGATCGGGCTCACCTCGGCGGCGATGTCGATGCCCGCCACGTCGGCGCCGGCGGCCGCGAGGGCGACCGCGCTCGCGCGACCGATGCCGCGCGCCGCGCCGGTGACCACGGCCACGCGGCCGTCGAGGACGCTCACAGCCGCCGGACGCCCCGCACGAAGATCGGCTCGCGCGCCGGGAGGCACCGGCCGGCCGCGGGCCGGCCCGCGCCCACGCAGACGATCAGGAACTGGCGGCGGCGGGCGAGGCCGCGGGGGATGCGGACCGTGCGGCGCACCGTCACCCGGCGGGCTGATGCGCGCGCCGCGCCGGCCAGGCGGACCGTCGAGCGGCCGATCTCCCGCGAACTCCCCGCATCGGCGACGGTGCCGACCCGCAACGAGAGCGTCGCGGCGCTGGGGGCCCCGGATGGCACGTTGAGCGTGACGCCGACCTGCGCCGGCGCGCCTGCGGTTGCCGCGAGGCTGGCGGCCTCATACGTGAGCCGGGTTGGCGTCAGGCCGCGATAACCGGGGAAGTCGAACGTGACGGTTTCGGGGGCCGCCATGCAGTTGTTGGCGTTTGTGACCTCGCGGGTCAGGTTGCCATCGTCGGCGCACGCGAGCACGTAGTACGTCCCGGTCGCGCCGGGCGGCGCCGGCGGGAACAGCAGATCGCCGGTCGAAACGCCGGGCTGCATCGCGGGCACGGCGGTGTGCTCGCCGAGGCGGATGTCGCTTGCGTCCTTGTCCGCGTCACGCGAGAGGTAGAACCGCGTCCGCGAGTCCGGGACGGTGGCGGAGCCGATGTTCCGGGTCGTGTGGGCGATCGTGACCGAGGGGCCGCCACCGTCGGCGAGGTTGGACCGGTAGGCCGCGAGGGAGACGACCGCCAGGTCGGCGCAGCGGTCCCGCTGGCGCCCGAACCACACGAAGCGGTGCTCGGAGTGCCAGTCGCGATCCCCGCCCTGCTGCGACATCACCGACCCCGCGAAGGAGTTCTCGCAGCCGACGTACTGCCGCGTCTGCATGTAGTCGCCCCAGGTGTTGGTGGACGTGCCGTGGGTCGACGTGATGACGCCCGCAAAGCGCAGCGAGTCCCAGCCCGGCGTGACGTCGTCGACGAGGGCCACGGCCGGCCGCGGGAACGATCCGCCGCCGAGCTTGGTCGCGATCACGCCGACGTTCGTGGCGTTGCCGACGCCGACAGCCGGGTAGATCCACGCGAAGTCGCGGTTCCAGATCTCCGGTTCGCCGATCCGCTGCAGCGACGTGTTGAACCGCACACCGCGGATGTACGGGAACGGGAAGCCCGCACCCTCCTTCACGTTCCAGAACCAGCCCATCTCGAACCCGTTGTAGTAGCCGGTGTTGATGAAGTCGTTGATCCGGTCGCACGGATCGCTGCCGTCCGGCACGGCGCAGTTGGCGGTGCCGCGCGGGGTCGCCGTGTACGGGCTGATGGGCCGGGTGAAGACGTCGGCGGTGATCTCGGCGTCGGTCACGCGGGTGATCTTGATCTCGTCGGTCGTCGCGCCGTGCGAGGCCCAGTGGATGCGGTCGAACCCGCCCTGCACCTGCACGAGCGCCGGGTTGGCGTCCGCTGCGATGCCAGACCAGGCGCGCGGGGTCACCGAGCAGCCGTCGGAGGCCAGCTGGTTCAGCGAGAGCCGGAAGACGACGCCGTCGGCGAACGTGCTGTCGAAGATCCCGTCGCCGTTGGTGTCGCCGTTGTTCAGCATTGCCTTCGACGAGACGTAGAGGAAGCTGCGCGTGTGCGAGATCTGCGGGAAGTCGAACCACGAGTTGTCGGGGAAGCCGAAGTCGCTGGGCTTGAAGCTGAACTCGCACCAGTCGGACTGGCTCAGCAGCTCCTTGCGCCCCTGGAAGACGATCAGCGAGATCCGCCCGTTGGCGCCGTCGGACGGCGTGGTGTCGCCGTCGTTGGCCATCTGACGCAGCCACAGAATCAGGGGCGGCCCGTCCTCGCGGTCGACGGTGTAGGCCACCTGGTCGCAGCAGAAGCCGGCGTCGTACTGCGGGTAGGCCCGTGATCCCGGGTCGAGATAGGACCAGCTCAGGCCGTGGTCTCCGGAGATCGCGGCGTGCCGGTTGCCGGTGAAGAGGATCGCGTCGCGGTCGTTCGCGACGCTCGGCTCGCCGGTCGACATCGTGATGTTCGTGCCACGCGCCACGGGCGTGCTGCGGTAGATCTCGAGGTCGGTGCTGGCCGCGGCGCGGGCGGCGGGATCGGCGGCGGCACTGGCGCCGCTGCCCGCGCGGAGCGGAGCAGGCGGGTTCGGCGGGTCGCTGCGCCGGAAGCGGTCGAGGAGAGCGTCGCGCAGCGGCGTCAGCGACTGGAGCGTGCGCGGCGCCGCGGGCACGAGGCCGGGGCGCAGGTCCGTCGCCGGGTTGACGTTCTTGAAGCCGCGCTGCAGGCGGTTCCAGACCGCCGCCGGGATTCGGCGCGGGGTGCGGAAGGCGCGCGCGTACCCGTGCCGCCCGCGCACCCGGGCCGCGCGCGAGCCCACGCGCACGGGCGCCGCGGCCGAGGCCCGCGCCGTCGGCGTGTCGGCAGCCGGCGCACGGTCGGCTGCCGCCACCGCCGGCGGCGCGCCGAGCGCCCCTGCCACCACGACCACCGCAAGCCCCGCACTCCGTCGCATCGCGCCTCCCTCGGTTGGCGGCGACGATACCGGCGGTCCGAGCGATCCCGCAACTGGGAACCGTCGGTCCCGCCTGCGCCCCCGCGGCCAGTGCGCTTGCGCCCCCGCCGCCCCGTGCGCGATCCTGCCGCGCCATGACCGCCGCCTCCACGCCGCTGCGCGAAACGCCCGAGTGGGCCGCGCTCGCCGCCCACCACGACGCCGTCGCCCCCCGGCACCTCCGCGACCTGTTCGCCGCCGACCCCGACCGCGGCACGCGAATGACCGTCGAGGACGCCGGCCTCTACCTCGACTACTCCAAGCACCGCATCACCGACGAGACCGTCGGCCTGCTGGCCGCGCTCGCCCGCGCCCGCGGCGTCGAGGCGCGCCGCGACGCGATGTTCGCCGGCGAGAAGATCAACGTCACTGAGGGCCGCGCCGTGCTGCACGTCGCGCTGCGGGCGCCGCGGGGCGAAGTCATCGAGGTCGACGGGCACGACGTGGTGCCCGACGTCCACGCCGTGCTGGACCGCATGGGCGACTTCAGCGACCGGGTCCGCTCCGGCGCCTGGACTGGGCACACCGGCAAGCGGATCCGCACCGTCGTGAACATCGGCATCGGCGGCTCGGACCTCGGGCCGGTCATGGCCTACCGCGCGCTGCGCCACTTCAGCCAGCGCGACCTGCGCGTCGAGTTCGTCTCGAACGTCGACGGCACCGACTTCGCGGAGACGACGCGCGACCTCGATCCGGCCGAGACGCTCTTCATCGTCGCCTCCAAGACGTTCACGACGCTCGAGACGATGACGAACGCCCGCACGGCACGGGCGTGGCTGCTGCACGGCCTCGGTGGCGACGAGT
>CAZEKK010000102.1:6164-8728 GCA_964512905.1 uncultured Solirubrobacteraceae bacterium | reverse complement strand
CCATCGGATAGCCTCACCGCCATGGCCACCCCGCCTGCCGAGCCGACGCCGCAGCGCCTTGCGGCGATCCGCGACCAGCTCAAGCTGCTCGCGGACTATCTTTGACCCCGCTTCGCTTCAGGACCGCATCGCGGAACTCGAGGGCAAGATGGGGGAGCCGGGCTTCTGGGACGACCAGGAGCAGGCCGCGGCGGTGAGCGCCGAGCACGCCCGCGCCACCCGCAAGCTCGAGACCTTCCGCACGCTGGACGCCGACGTCGCCGACCTCGCCGGCCTCATCGAGCTGGCCGAGGAGGACCCCGACATGGAGGCCGAGCTGGACGAGCAGATCGCCTCGGTCGAGCAGCGCCTCGCCGCCTTGGAGGAGCAGCGGCTCTTCTCCGGCCGCTACGACCAGGGCGACGCGCTGGTGACGATCAACGCCGGCGCGGGGGGCACCGACGCCCAGGACTGGGCTGAGATGGTCCTGCGCATGGAGATGCGCTGGGCCGAGAAGCGCGGCTTCGCCGTCGAGCTGCTGGAGGCGAGTCCGGGGGAGGAGGCGGGGATCAAGTCGGCCACGTTCCGCGTCGCGGGGGAGAACGCCTACGGGCTCTACTCAGCCGAGAAGGGCGTCCACCGCCTCGTCCGCCTGTCGCCCTTCGACGCCGCCCACCGCCGCCAGACGAGCTTCGCCGGCGTCGAGGTCTCGCCGGTGGTGGGGGAGAAGGCAGAGGTCGAGATCGCCGACGACGACCTCCAGGTCGACACCTACCGCGCCAGCGGCGCGGGCGGCCAGCACGTCAACAAGACCGACTCCGCGGTCCGCATCACCCACAAGCCCTCGGGCATCGTCGTCCAGTGCCAGAACGAGCGGTCGCAGTCCTCGAACCGGGCCACCGCGATGGCGATGCTGCGCTCCAAGCTCGCGGAGCTGGAGGAGCGCAAGCGCCGCGAGGAGATCGCCAAGGAGAAGGGCGAGGCCCAGGACGTGAACTTCGGCTCCCAGATCCGCTCCTACGTCCTGCACCCGTACTCGATGGTCAAGGACCACCGCACCGACGTCGAAGTCGGCGACACCGCGCGGGTGCTCGACGGCGACCTCGACGAGTTCGTCCGCGCCTACCTGCTGGAGTCCGCTGCGTCGTGAACCCCGACCTCGAGCAGAGCACCGCGCCCTACCTCGACGCGCTCGCGTCCTACGGCTTCCGCGAGCCGACCCGCTTCGGCGTCCCCGGGCACAAGGGCGGGGCCGGCGCCGACCCGGCGCTGCGCAACAACGTCGGCGACGACGCGCTGCTGATGGACATCCCCAAGGACACCCGCGGCGTCGACGTCCCGCCGCCGTTCCCGACGCCGTTCGACCAGGCCGAGATCCTCGCCGCCGACCTCTACGGCGCCGGGCGGACCTGGTTCCTCTCCAACGGCGCCACCCAGGGCAACCACGCGCTCGTGCTCGCGCTGGCGCCGCTCGGCGCCACGGTGGTCGCCCAGCGCAACTCCCACGGCTCGATCGTCGACGGCCTCGTCCTGTCGGGCGGCAGGCCGCGCTGGGTCTCGCCGGCCTACGAGCCCGAGCTCGGGATGGCCCACGGCGTCATGCCCGACGACCTCGACGCCGCGCTCGCCGCCGCCCCGGACGCCCGTGCGGCCTTCGTGGTCTCGCCGACCTACTACGGGATGGCCGCCGACATCGCGGGGCTCGCCCGGGTGGCGCACGCCCACGACGCCGCGCTGGTCGTCGACCAGTCGTGGGGCCCGCACTTCGGCTTCCATCCGGGCGTGCCCCCGGCCGCCCTGCACGAGGGCGCCGACGCGGTCCTGACCTCGACCCACAAGATCGTCGGCTCGCTCACCCAGTCGGCGATGCTTCACGTGGCCGACGGCGGCCGCGTGGACGCCGGCCGCGTCGCCCGCACGCTGCGGCTGGTCAGCTCCACGAGCCCCTCGTCGCTCCTGTACGCGTCGCTGGACTCGGCGCGGCGCCAGCTCGCGATCCACGGGCAGGACCTCCTGAACCGCACGCTGAACGCCGCCGCCCGCGCCCGCGAGGGCATCGAGGCGATTCCGGGCTGCCGGGTGGTCGGGGAGGAGCTGGTCGGGACGCCGGGAGTCGCCGCGTGGGACCCGCTGCGGATCGTCATCGACGTCCGCCAGACCGGCTGCACCGGCTACGAGATCTCCGACCAGCTGCGCAAGAGCTCGGACGTGCACGTGGAGCTGGCCACGCACGCGACCCTCGTCCTCGTGCTCGGGATCAGCCAGCCCGTCGATGCGCTGGACCGCTTCGCCCACGACCTCGAGGCCGAGCTCGCCGACATCCGCAAGCCCACGCCCGTCGACGCGATCGCCCACCCGCCGGCGGCCCTGAACGCCCATGCGGCGATCCCGCCGCGCGACGCCTTCCTCGGCCCGTCCGAGACGGTCGCGGTCGACGCCGCGATCGGGCGGATCTCGTGCGAGGCGATCGCCGGCTACCCGCCCGGCATCCCGGCGATCCTGCCCGGCGAGGAGGTCACCGCCGAGGTCATCGCCTACCTGCGCGAGCTGGCCCGGGTCGGCGCGCGCCTGCACGGCGCCAGCGA
>CAZEKK010000102.1:3983-6064 GCA_964512905.1 uncultured Solirubrobacteraceae bacterium | reverse complement strand
TCGCCCGTGCCCTGCACGAGGACGTCGGCAGCGGCGACGTGACGACGACGGCGACCGTGCCGGCCGACGCGCGGGCCCGGGGGCGGGTCACCCAGAAGGCGCCCGGGGCGATCTACGGCCTCGACGTCGCCGCGCGGACGTTCCGCGCGCTCGACCCCGACGCCACGGTCACGCCGCTCGTCGCCGAAGGCGTCTGGCGCGACGGCGGGCCGGTCCTCGATGTCGAAGGCTCGGCCCGCGCGCTCCTCACCGCCGAGCGCACGGCGCTGAACTTCCTGCAGCGGCTCTCGGGGGTGGCCACGATGGCGGCGCGCGCGGCGCGCGCGGTGCAGGGCACCGGCTGCCGGGTGCTCGACACCCGCAAGACGACCCCGGGCCTGCGCGACCTCGAGAAGGCGGCGGTTGCCGCCGGCGGCGCCTTCAACCACCGCCGCGGCCTGGACGACGCGATCCTCATCAAGGAGAACCACATCGCCATCGCGGGAGGGATCGAAGCGGCGGTGCGCAAGGCCCGCGCCGCCGCGCCGGACCTGCCGCTCGAGGTGGAGTGCCGCACCCGGGACGACGTCGACGCCGCGCTGGCCGCCGGCGCGCCGCGGCTGCTGCTGGACAACATGACGCCGGCCGAGCTGCGGGCGATCGTCGAGCACGTCGCGGGCCGCGCCGAGCTGGAGGCCAGCGGCGGGGTGACGCTCGAGACGCTCGGGGAGTTCGCGGCCACGGGCGTACAATTCGTGTCCCTCGGGGCGCTGACGCATTCCGCACCGGCCCTCGACCTCTCGCTGATCCTGGAGTCCGTGCCATGAACCTGCCCGTCATCCAGCCCAACGCCGCGCCGGCGCCGCTCTCCCTGCAGGACACCAAGGCGCTCCAGGAGGAGATCCTGGCTCTCGCCGCCGAGCGCCACGCGCTCATCCTCGCCCACAACTACCAGGTGCCCGAGATCCAGGACATCGCCCACTTCACCGGCGATTCGCTCGGGATGTCCCAGCAGGCCAATGCCGCCGAAGAGCCGATCATCGTCTTCTGCGGCGTGCACTTCATGGCCGAGACGGCCTCGATCCTCTGTCCCGACCGCCGCGTGCTGATCCCCGACCTCGACGCCGGCTGCTCGCTGGCCGCCTCGATCGACGCCGACCAGCTGCGCGCCTGGAAGGCCAAGCACCCGGGCGCGATCGTCGTCATGTACGTCAACACCTCCGCCGAGGTCAAGGCCGAGACCGACTACTGCTGCACGTCGTCCAACGCGGTGAAGGTCGTGGAGCACATCTACCGCGAGCACGGCGAGGACACCGAGATCCTCTTCGGCCCCGACATGTTCCTCGGCGCCTTCGTCGAGGCGCGGACCGGGCGGCGGATGCACGTGTGGGACGGCGAGTGCCACGTTCACGCCGGCATTCGGCCGCGCGACATCGAGGAGGTCCGGGCCGAGCACCCCGGCGCCGACTTCCTGATCCACCCGGAGTGCGGCTGCTCGACCAGCGTCATGGAGTACGTCGCGTCGGGCGACGTCTCGGCGGAGGGCGTCCACATGCTCTCGACCGGCGGCATGGTCGACTACGCCGAGCACGCCACGCCCGGCTCGACGGTCATCGTCGCGACCGAGACCGGGATGCTGCATCCGCTGCGCAAGGAGGCGCCGGACGTCGAGTTCATCGCCGCCAACGAGCGGGCGAGCTGCCGCTACATGAAGATGATCACGCTGCCCAAGCTGCGCGACTCGCTGCGCGACCTGCGGTACGAGGTGAAGGTCGCGCCACAGATCGCCGACCGGGCGCGGCTGCCGATCGAGCGGATGGTCTCGATCACCGCGTAGCCGGCGGATTGCGGCGTCGCGGCGGGTCGTCGTCCGGAACGGCCGTGCCGCGCCTCGCGGGCGGCGCCGGCAGCGCCGCCCGCGAGGCTCTGACCCGTCGGCTCCGCGGGGGAGCTACTCCTCGACGAGCTCGATCGCGAGGAAGATCGGGCCGTGGCCGGTGGCCGCGAGCAGGGCGCTGCGGACAGGGGTGCCCGGGACGAGGTCGTCGGCCGAGCACTCGGGCTCGTCGCCGAGGTCCTCGTCGTCGGCGCCGTCGTCATCG
>CAZEKK010000102.1:2339-3883 GCA_964512905.1 uncultured Solirubrobacteraceae bacterium | reverse complement strand
TCGTCATCGGCCGGATCCTCGGAGCCGTCGCCGGGGTCATCGGACGGATCCTCAGCGTCGTCGTCGCCGGGGTCGTCGCTGTGGTCGGCGCCAGGATCGTCGAGGTACTCGTCGTCCGAGACACAGTCGACGGAGGTCTCCTCGGTGACGCGGCCGCGCAGGACGTCGCCGCTGGCCAGAACGAGCGTCAGGCGGTCGCCGCGCACGCTGACGATGCGGCCGGCGCGCTCGAGACCGTCGCGGACCCCGTCGCCGTCGGTGTCCGGATCGATCGGATCGTTGCCGGTCGCGTCTTCGCCGGCGTTGTTCAGGCGGTCGCGATCGGCGTCCTCGGCGCCGTCGGGCCGGCGGTCGCGGTCGCTGTCCCGGCGCCCGGGGTCGGTGTGCTCGCGGCACTCGTTGCCGTTGTCGACGCGGTCTCGGTCGCGGTCCTCGTCGGCGTCCGGGGTCCGGTCGCGGTCGCTGTCGGCGCGCTTGGGGTTCGTACCCGAGCGGAACTCGCACCAGGCGGTCAGGCCGTCGCGGTCGAGGTCGCGGCGGGCCTGGTTGGTACGCGTGGAGAGGCCGAACCGGCGCTCCCAGCGGTCGGGCAGGCGGTCACGGTCGCGGTCGGCGGCGGAGGCGACCGCGCGCACCGGGGTGTGCGCGGGGGCGGCGGTCGCCGCCGCCGGGAGGGCTGCCGCCCCTACGGCGACGAGGACGATCGGGAGCAGCGTGCGCATCGGGCGGGATCCTTCGCGAAGAGTCGGGTAGCTGCGCCGCCTCCATGCGGCGCGATCGCCTGGGATGTCGGCGGGAAGGCGCTCGGGCTGAACCGGAGGGTGGTGGCCATGGACGGACGCCCGGCAGCGTTGCCGCCACCGTGGCACGCGCGCCGGCTGGCGCCACCGCCCCGGCTCCGGCGCCGTGTCGCCCCAGCTGGGCCGCTACGGCAGGGCCGGATCGGCGAGCAGGTCGACGCCGGTCTCTCGGGCGCGGCGGACCGCCGGCCGGCGCTCGGCCTGGCGGCCGAACTCGACCGGCGTGTAGCAGTGGATGTCCGCGGCGGCACCCATCTCGGAGGCGTCCCACAGCGAGCCCGCCTGGTAGACGCGCTCGAGCCAGGGGATGCCGTCGAATCCGTCCGAGACAAGGATCACGACGTACTCCGGCCCGCGCTCGCGCTGGGGCAGGGCGCCGTTGGCATCATCGACGCGGGCGCCGCTCAGCAACGCCTGGTCCAGCGGCCAGCGCCCGTCGACGCGGTCGAGATAGCGCCGCGCCTCGCGGAGGTTGAGAACCTCGTCCACCGCAGCCGATTGTCGCGCACGGCGGCAGGGACGCGCAACGGCGCGGTCCGCGGCGCGCGCGTCGTCTGCGGGCCGCTGTGGTCGACCGCGGGCCACGCGGTGGTCATGGCCCGGCACCGCAGGGGGGCGGCCTGTGGCCCGGCGGCCCCTCGTTGGCTGGTCGCGGCCGGGCATCGGAGCGTGCGCGGTGCTGTCCCTCGCGGGGCCGATCTCGGCTCGGATCGCCGACGCAGAGCGGCCCGGCGATCGAGTGCA
>CAZEKK010000102.1:0-2239 GCA_964512905.1 uncultured Solirubrobacteraceae bacterium | reverse complement strand
CCGTTGCCCTGACAGCGGATTCGATGCACTCGATTCGGCGGGCGGTGGCGGCTGAGGAGACGGTCAGTGCGGCCGCCCGGCCGCACGATCCCACCCGAGCCTCGTCGGTCCTCGCACGCCCCGTCCGCGCCGCCGCAGTGCGCCGGGACGCGCTCTACGCCGCGACCGCGAACTCCTCGGCCTCGTGCGGCCCCACGCAGGCCACGGCCAGGCGGTCCGCGACGCCGCGCGCGACCGCCACGACCTCGTCGTACTGGACCGCGTCGAGCTGGTCGATGAGGTCGTCGGGATCGATGCTCTCGTGACGGACGATGGCTTGGCTGGCCGCCTGGCGGGCCACGGCGTTGGTGTTCTCGAACGCGAGCACGAGCCGGCCGGCGGCGTAGGCCTTGGCGCGCTGCACCTCCTCCTCGGTCGGCCCGTCGTCGCGCAGCTCGGTGACGATCGCGCGCATCCGGCCATAGGCCTCGAGGCACTTCTCGGAGTCAAGGCCCGCGGAGAGCTGGAGGATCGGCACGTCGGAGAAGGCGTGGCTGAGGGCGTAGACGGAGTACGCGAGGCCGCGCTGCTCGCGGATCTCGTCGAAGAGGCGCGAGCCCATCGAGCCGCCCAGCAGCGTCGAGTAGACCGCCAGGGCGGCACGCGACGGCCGGTCGGCGACGTCGACGCCGGGCCGGTAGGACATCCGCAGGTGCGACTGGTTCGAGTCGCGGGTCTCCACCTTGATCTGCGGCGCGAAGGCCGGCGCCGGCTCGGATGGCGGCGGGGCCGGCAGCGCCGGGAAGCGACCGAACGCCTCGGCGAGCGCCGCGTCGTCCGGCACCGAGTCGATGTTGCCGACCAGGAACGCGCCGCCTGCCGCGCCGCCCCACTGGCGCTCGCGGAAGGCGACGATCGCGTCGCGCGTGAACGTGCGCAGGTGCTCCTCGGGCCCGAGGACGGGGCGGCCGAGCGGGTGGTCGCCGAAGGCCGCCTCGTCGATGAGGTGCTCGGCCAGCACGGCGGGCTGGTCGTTGGCGCGGGCGATCTCCTGGATGACGACGCCGCGCTCGCGGTCGAGCTCGCCGGCGTCGATCCGCGGGCGGCCGACGAAGTCGGTCAGCAGATCGATCGCCGCCGGCGCGGACTCGGCCCGTGCGGTGATGTGGAAGGCGACGAGGTCGTGGCTGGTGTAGGCATTGAGCTGGGCGCCCATGCGCTCGGCCGTGGTGTTGACGTCGGTGTAGGTGGGGTAGGACTCCCCGCCTTTGAAGACCAGGTGCTCGAGGAAGTGAGCCATCCCGTTCTCCTCGGGCCGCTCGGTCCGCGCGCCGGCATCGAAGGCCACGAGCACGGTCAGCGCCCGCGTGCCAGGGATCGCGATGCGGTGCACGGGCAGCCCGCTGTCGAGCGTCAGGGTGGTGATCTCGGCCATCCGGGAAACGGTAGCGGGCGCGGGTGGCGGACCCACCGCCTGGCCCGCGGCCGCAGCCGCGATCCAGCCCGTCGAAACGGGGAATCCACTCGTCGCCGTCAACCCCTGCACGCCCCCATGCAGCGTGAGAAAACGCTTGCACCCGCGTCCTCTTTAGAGAGCGATCGCTACCCTCGATCGCCGCATGAACCAGCGAACCAAGAACAGCCAAGACCAGCGCGACCACGTCCGCCGGCCCCCGATGCGCCGGATCACGTCGGCCAAGCCGACCCCTGCCAGCGCCCGGCCGACGCCCGCGTCCGACCCCGCCAAGCGGGTGATCGAGTTCCGCGGCGTGACCAAGCTCTACGAGGGCGGGGACACCGGCCTGGACCACGCCACGTTCGGCATCGAGCGCGGGGAATTCGTCTTCCTGGTCGGCCACACCGGCTCGGGCAAGTCGACGATCATGCGCCTGCTCATCAAGGAGCACGAGCCGACGTCGGGGCACATCGTCGTCGCCGGGCGCGACCTCCAGGACATCAGCCGCAAGAAGGTCCCGTTCTACCGCCGCAACATCGGCGCGGTGTTCCAGGACTTCAAGCTGCTCCCGAACCGAACGGTCTACGACAACGTCGCCTACGCGCTGCAGGTCACCGGCTCGAGCCGCAAGGAGATCCGCACGAAGGTGCCGGACATCCTGCGCCTCACGGGCCTGTCGACCAAGCTGCACAACTACCCCGACCAGCTCTCCGGGGGCGAGCAGCAGCGCGTCTCGGTCGCCCGCGCGTTCGTGAACCACCCGCCGCTGCTGCTGGCCGACGAGCCGACCGGCAACCTCGACCC
>CAZEKK010000101.1:2303-8798 GCA_964512905.1 uncultured Solirubrobacteraceae bacterium | reverse complement strand
ACGGCCTGCGCCCCGCTGCGCGCCGCCGCGTCGAGAATCCGCCCGATGTCGAGATACGAGCGCGCGGCCTCGGCCGGCCCGATCGCCACCGCGGCATCGGCGAACACCACATGCGGCGCGCCCGCGTCGGCCGCGGAGCACACCGCGACCGTGCGCAGGCCCAGCGCCCGCGCCGTGCGCATCACCCGCAGCGCAATCTCGCCCCGGTTGGCGACCAGCAGCGTGTCGAACGCCGTCATGGGCGCGCCACTGCGAAGGTCACCGGCTGCGGTCGCGCCGCGTCGGCCTCTGCCGCCGTGGCGAGCACGAAGGCGAGCACCTTGCGCGTGTCGCGGGGGTCGATCATCCCGTCGTCCATGCTGCGGCCGGACATGACGAAGGCCGACTCCTGGCCCTCGTAGAGCTCGACGATCTGCTGGGCGAAGGCGTCGAGCGCGGTCTCGTCGAGCGGTTCGCCCCGGCGCTTGGCCCGCTCCTCGGCGACGACCCGCATCGTCCCGGCCGCCTGCTGGGCGCCCATCACGCCGCCACGGGCGTTCGGCCACGTGAAGAGGAACCGCGGGTCGTAGCCCTGGCCGCACATCCCGTAGTTGCCGGCCCCGAAACTCGCCCCGATCATGAAGGTGAAGCGCGGGACCGTCGCGGTCGTGACGGCCTGAATCATCTTCGAGCCGTGCTTGATCATCCCGCCGCGCTCGGCGTCGACGCCGACCATGTAGCCGGTGATGTTCTGGAGGAAGACGAGCGGCGTGCCGAGCTGCGAGCAGCGCTGGATGAAGTGTGTGGCCTTCGTCGCCCCGGGGTTGTCGAGGGCGCCGTTGTTCGCGACGAACCCGACCGGATGGCCGTGCACCGACGCCTCGGCGCACACCGTCGGCGCGCCGTAACCGGGCTTGAACTCGAGCAGGTCCGAGCCATCGACGATCCGGGCGATCACCTCGCGAACGTCGTAGGGGCGCCGGTAGTCGACCGGGACGATGCCGGCGATCTCGTCGGGGTCGTGGGCCGGCTCCGCGAAGCCGGCGGGTGGCTGGGGCAGCCACCGGCGCCCCCAGCCCATGCGCGCGACGACCTCGCGGGCGATCCGCAGGCCGTCAGCGTCGTCGCGTGCGACGTGCTCGACCAGGCCGGAAACCGTGCTGTGCATCCCGACGCCCCCGAGATCCTCGGCCTCGGCGATCTCGCCGGTCGCCGCCTTCAGCAGCGGGGGGCCGGCGAGGAACGCGCGGCCCTGGCCCTCCACGCCGATGACCACGTCCGACATGCCGGGCATGTACGCGCCGCCCGCCGTGGACGAGCCGTGGAGGACCGTCACGGTCGGGACGCCCGCGGCGCTGAGCTTCGCGTAGTTGGCGAAGAAGCGGCCCCCTTCGCTCCAGCCCTCCACGCGGTACTGGAGCAGGTTCGCTCCCGCCGACTCGACGAGGCTCACGTAGGGGAGGCGATTCTCGAGCGCGATGTCCTGGGCCCTGAGGTTCTTCGCCCCGCCGGCGGCAGTGAGGGCCCCGGCCCCGATCCCGCTGTCGTTCGCCACGACCATGCACCGCGTCCCGGCGATGAAGCCGATCCCGGCGAGCACGCTGCCGCCGCCGACGCTCGCATCGGGATCGTCGGTGTCGGTGAGGTACCCCGCCATGTTCCGCAGCTCGAGGTAGGGCGCGCCCGGGTCGAGCACGCGGTCCAGGCGCTCGCGCGGCAGGAGCTGGCCGCGCTTCGCGAACCGCTCAGCGCTCAGCTCGGAGGTCGCGCGCGCGCGATCCTCGGCGCCGCGCATCTGCGCGACGAGCTCGAGCATCGCCTCCCGGTTCTCGGCGAACGCGGGCGAGGCGGGGTCGACGGTGGAGCGGTGGACGGGCATGAGGGATCCCCTGAACTGAGCGAGCCTCTGGTATACCTGATCGTGACTCAGTTTGCTGTGACGCGCCCTGCACGTCCATCCCCCCCGACTCCGGCGACCCGCGGCGACCGCACCCGCGCGGCGATCGTCGAGGCCGCCCGCCGCCGCTTCGCCGCGCAGGGCTTCGAGGGGACCCGCGTTGGCGAGGTGGCCGCCGACGCCGGCGTCGCCGAGCCGACCATCGCCTTCCACTTCGGGAGCAAGTCGGGGCTGCTCATCGCCGTCCTGCACGCGCACTACGACGCGCTCGTCGCTGATCTCGAGGAGGTGGTCGCGGCGCCCGGGGCGCCCGCTGACCGCCTGGCAGCCTTCGCGCGCTACTGGGTCCGCAGCCTCGACGAGAGCGCCGACTTGGTCGCGGTCTTCGGCAGCCAGGGCCGCTTCGGCCATGGCGATCCTGCCTTCGCGGCGGCCTTCACGGAGGGCAACCGCCGGGTCACCCGGATCTTCGAGCGCCTGATCGAGGACCTCGACGCCGCCGGGGCGCTTGCGCCCGGCGTCCCGAGCCGCATCCTGCGCGACGCCTTCTTCGGCACGACTGAGCACCTGCTGCTCGGGCGGGCGATCACCGGCAGGCCGCGCGACCTGCACCGTGCCGCCGACGACGTGCTCACGCTGCTGTTCCGCAGCGCCGCTGGCCCGCAGCCCGCGTCCGCCGCCGCGCCGGCGGCGGCGCCGACGCTCGCCTCGCTCGACGCCAAGCTCGACGCGCTGCTCAGCCGGACGGGTCGCTGACGTCCGGATCGGCCGCGGGATCGCGCCCCGCGCGCCGCGCGTACGCCCGGGCGATCGGCCCCGCGCTCAGCCCGTGCAGCACGACGCTCATGAGAACGGTGACGACCATCACCTTCACGGCCAGCACGATGTCGACCCCGACCTTGTCGAGGATGTCGGCGTCCTCGGTGTCGATCAGCGCGAGCAGGCCGAACACGATCGAGGCCAGGCCCCGCGGCCCCATCCAGCCGATGAAGACCCCATCGCGGAACCGGATCGTCGTGCCGATGAGCGCGATCAGCACCGGGACGATCCGCACGACCGTGAGGGCGACGAGCGCGTAGGCGATCTCCTCGAGGCCGACCCCGAGATCCCAGATGTCCGCGGCCAGCGAGCCGAACAGGAACCACACGCCCATCGACAGCAGCGTCGCCGCGTCCTCGCTGAACTCGAGCGCCCCGGACGGGAGGTCCGGTGCGCGGATGTTGAAGAGCACCCCGGCGACGAAGGCCGCGACGAAGCCGTTGCCGCCGAGCGCATTGGCCACCGCGTAGGTCAGGACCGGCAGGGCGAGAACCGCGACGCGGATGGCCGACGGCTCCGACCAGCGCCGCCGCCACGACCGGCCGAGCAGCCCGGCCCCGAGGGCGCCGATCGCCGCCCCGGCCACGAGCGAGATGACGATGGCCGGCCCGGCGTCGACCAGCGCGTCGGCAGCGGACTTCCCGCCCTGCGCCGTCGCCCCGGCGAGGCAGAACAGGAAGAGCGGCGCCACCATGCCGTCGTTGAGGCCCGCCTCGACGTTGACGATCTCGCGCAGCCGGGCGGGAACCCGCCGGTCGCGCACGATCGAAACCGCCGGCGCGAGGTCGACGGGCACGACGATGATCGCGATCAGGCCGAGGATCCAGAGGTCGTCGGTCGGCAGCACCAGCACGCCCGCGAGCACCGCGAGCCCGAGGCTGAGCGGCAGCGCGATCAGCAGCAGCCGCAGCGTGATGCGCGGCTCGCGGCCCAGGATGCCGTGCGGGACCTCGGTGGCGTCGAGGAACAGCAGGATCGCCAGCACCACCTCGACGAACCGCTCCTCGGCCTTCCCGTCGACCGGGTTGAGGTCGACGACCGGGTCGCTGCCGCTCGCCAGCAGGGCGCCGGCGATCGTCATGGCGATGGCCATGGTGATGCTCCACGAAGCCAGGCGCCGCGAGACCAGCGCCCAGAGGATCAGGATCCCGAGGACAGCGGCGGCGGCGCTCACCGCTGCGCGGCCCGGGCCTGCTCGATGATCGGCGCGAGCACGTCGGCCAGCCCCGGGCGCCCCAGCTCCTGCAGCTCGTAGCTCGTCTCCCGGATCGGGCGGGTGCTGGTGATCAGCCGCCCGAGGTCGATCGGAGTCCCGGCGATGACCGCGTCGCAGGGCGTCGCGTCGATCGTCGCCTGCAGGTCGGCCAGCTGCGCCGCCGAGTACCCCATCGCCGGGAGCACCGGCCCGATGTGGGGGAAGCGCGCGAGGGTCTGCGCGATCGAGCCGACCGCGTGCGGGCGGGGGTCAACCGGCTGCGCGCCGCAGGCGCGCGCCGCGACCGTGCCCGCGCCGAAGGCCATGCCGCCGTGGGTGATCGTGGGCCCGTCCTCGACCACGAGCACGCGCGCACCCTCGAGCGCTGGGCCGGCGTCGAGACGCACCGGCGAGGCGGCGCGGACCACGGTCGCGGCGGGGTTCAGCGCGGCGATCGACTCCAGCAGCCGCTCCGCCTGCTCGACCGGCGCGCTGTCGAGCTTGTTCACCACGACGACATCGGCCATCCGCAGGTTGGCCTCGCCCGGGTGGTAGCGGGTCTCGTCGCCGGCCCGCAGGGGGTCGGCGACCACGATCAGCAGGTCGGGCCGGTAGAAGGAGAGGTCGTTGTTGCCGCCGTCCCAGACGATGACGTCGGCCTCGGCCTGCGCCTGCTCGAGGATGGCGCCGTAGTCGACGCCGGCGTACATGACCATGCCGGCCTGCACCGGGCGCTCGTACTCCTCGCGCTCCTCGATCGTCGGGTTCGACGCGTCGATGTCGGCCAGCGTGACGAAGCGCTGCACCGCGATCCGGTCGAGGTCGTGGTAGGGCATGGGGTGGCGGACGAGGGCGACCCGCAGCCCGGCGCCGAGCAGCAGGTCGCCCACCCGCCGGCTGGTCTGGCTCTTGCCGCTGCCGGTCCGCACGGCGCACACCGCCACCACCGGCTTCGTGCTCGGCAGCATCGTCGATCGCGGGCCCAGGAAGCTGACGTCGGCCCCCGCGGCCAGGGCGATGGAGACGACGTGCATGACGTCCTCGTGGGCGACGTCCGAGTAGGCGAAGACGACCTCGTCGACCTCCTGCTCGCGGATCAGCGCGGCCAGGTCGGCCTCCGGGCGCACCGGGATGCCGTCGGGGTAGCGCGGGCCGGCGAGCGCCGGGGGATAGAGGCGGTCGTCGATCCCCGGGATCTGCGCGGCGGTGAACGCGACGACGTGCACCGCAGGATCGTCGCGGTGCACCACGTTGAAGTCGTGGAAGTCGCGTCCCCCGGCGCCGACGATGACGATCCGCCGCATCGTGGGCTCGACCCTCTCACATCGCCGCCGCCACGGCGCGCCGGCGCGGCGGCGTCGCTCGCCGGAATCGGCCCGGTGCGATCCTGTCGGACGTGACCGCGCTCCCGCCCGGCCCCGCCGAGGCGCCCGCCGCCCAGACCGCCCGCTGGCTCGTGCGCCCGATCGCGTTCCTGGAGTCGTGCCGGCGACGCTTCGGCGACGCGTTCAGCGTCCGCTTCCTCGGGTTCGAGACCCCGCTGGTGATGATCTCGGATCCCGAGGCCATCCGGGCGCTCTACGCCGAACGCGCCCACGGGCTCCCGCCGGGCCGGACCGCCGCCCTGCGACCGGTCATGGGCGCCCGCTCGCTGCTGCTGCTCGAGGGCGCCGAGCACCTGGCCCGCCGGCGCGTGATGCTCCCGCCGTTCCACGGTGAGCGGATGCAGGCCTACGAGGACACGATCCGCGAGGTCGCCGAGCGCGACATCGCGACGTGGCCGCGCGGCCGACCGTTCGCGCTGCACCCGCACATGCAGGCGATCACGCTCGAGGTCATCCTGCGGGCGGTCTTCGGCGTGACCGATCCGGAGCGCCGCGAGCGGCTGCGCGGCCTGCTGCCCGGCCTGCTCGACGACACCGGCTCGGCGCGGCTGCAGTTCGGCGTCCTGCTCGCGCGGCGCTTCGGACGCCAGGGCCCGCTCGAGGGGCTGGCCGCCGCGATGGCCGAGATCGACGGCCTCCTGCTCGCCGAGATCGGCGAGCGCCGCCGCGACCCGGCCGCCGGCGACCGCGCGGACATCCTCTCGTTGCTGACGCAGGCGCGGTTCGAGGACGGCAGCGCGATGGACGACCGCGAGCTGCGCGACCAGCTCGTCACGCTGCTGCTCGCCGGCCACGAGACGACCGCGACCGCGCTGGCGTGGACCGCCGACCTGCTGCTGCACCGGCCCGACGCCCTGGCCCGGCTCGTCGCCGAGACCGACGCCGCCGACGGCGACGCCTACCTGCGCGCCGTGATTCAGGAGTCGCTGCGCCTGCGCCCCGTCGTCCCCCTCGCCGGCCGGCGCCTCGCGACCGACCTGCACGCCGGCGGGCTGGCCCTCCCGGCCGGCACCGACGTCACCCCGGCGATCTGGCTCACCCACACGCGCAGCGACCTCTACCCCGAGCCGTACGCCTTCCGCCCGGAGCGCTTCCTGCAGCGCCCCCCGACGACCTACGGATGGATCCCCTTCGGCGGCGGCGTGCGCCGCTGCCTCGGGGCGGCGTTCGCGGAGATGGAGATGCGCGTCGTGCTCCAGACGATGCTCCGCACGCAGACG
>CAZEKK010000101.1:0-2203 GCA_964512905.1 uncultured Solirubrobacteraceae bacterium | reverse complement strand
TGGAGGGCGACGGTCGTCGCCGCCTCGATGGTCGGGATGTCGCAGATCACGTACGCGTCGGTGTCGCCGAGCGCGAAGTGGAAGCTCTCGAGGCGCCCGCCGACGCTCTCGGCGGCCGCGGCCACTGCGTCCCGGCGGCTGCTGCCGCCGGCCCGCTGGACTCCGCGGACGCCCTCGGGCGTGTAGCTGGCCTTGAACAGGTACTTCGGCATGGCACCCTCCTCGGGCTTGCGGTGATCGACCGCGAGCTTGCCACGCCCCGGGTGCCCGCAGGAGATTTCTTCTCCGCGCGGCAGACCACGTTCTTGCGGGCCGCAGCCAGCGCTGCTTTGATCCGCCCGTGAACGCCCCCGCGCCGCCGGATCCGAACGACCCTCCGGCCCGCGACCCGCGCGACACCGGCATCCTCAGCCGCCGAACGCCGGCCGACCGCGGCGCGCGCTTCGTCGCCACCTGCCCCGTGTGCCAGCAGGAGCGGGTGATGGACAACTACACGATCGTCGTGGGCACCTGGTTTGGCGCACGCATCCCGGGCGGCCGGATGTCGGCGAAGGGCAAGCTGGGGACCCGGGGCCGGTTCTACACCTGCACGACGTGCAGCGGGCTGTTTCCGGCCGATGACGTCGCGCGGGAGTGGTCGCGCCGCCAGGGCGACGAGATCGGCCTCGTGCCGAAGCATTCGCAAGCGGACTAGCCCGCTCCGTCGAACACCGCCGCGGGGCGTGGGCAAGATGTCGACGTTCCGGCTCCTGGCCTCAGGGCCGCCCGGACCTGCGCCGACCTGACTTCGCAGCCCGACCTCACTCCCGCCCGACGGACGCGAAAGGGAGCCCCCGCGATGAGCGGCCCCGCCACTGCCAGCTGCCCGCCCGCGGGCGGCCCCACAGCCGAACCCGCAGGCCAGCCAGCGCTCGCCGGCGGCATCCCGCTCGCCGTGCCGCCCGGCGCGCCGCCGCGCCGCGCCGCCGCGGTCGCCCGCGCCGAACTGGCCGCGGCACCCGCGGCGCCCATCGCGGTCGCCGCCCGGGCCTACGGCGCGCGGCCCGTCGCGGTCCACGGACAGGGCCTGCTCCGCACCCTGAGCGTGGGGCTCGGCGCCGCCATCGCCTTCTACCTCGCCTGGCTGCTCACCAGCCTCGACCTGCGCTGGTGGTGGATCACGATCCCGTTCGCCGCCGCGAGCCTGCTCTCGGCGACCGCGTACCTGCTCTCGATCTTCACGAACTGGACGCGAACCGCGACGCCGCTGCGGCCGGCGACCGGGGGCGACCTCCCGCTCGTCGCCACGATCATCCCCACCTGCGGCGAGCCGGTCCCGATGATCCTGCGCACCGTCCTCTCGGTTCTCGGACAGGACTACCCAGCGGACCGGCACGTTGTCGTCGTGTCCGACGACGGCCACGACCCGGCGCTCGCCGCCGCGCTCGACGGCCTCGGCGTCGTCTACCACGAGCCGCCGCCGCTCCACGCGCCCGGACGAGACGGCGCGGCGAAGTCGGGGAACCTCAACTCAGCGCTCGCGCTCGTCCTCGCCCGCTTCCCACAGACGGCGTTCGTCGAGACGCGCGATGCGGACGACGAGGCGGGCGCCGTGGACTTCCTCCGGCAGGCCGCCGGCCAGCTGCTCGCCCGCGACCGGCTCGCCTACGTCCAGACGGTCAAGGAGACGCAGGTCTCGCCCGGCGACCCCTTCTGCAACTTCGACTCCTCCTTCTACCGAGGGCAGATGCTCGGGCGCAATCACCTCGACGCGGCCTTCCCGTGCGGCTCGGGGCTGCTGTGGCGCCGCGAGGCGCTCGAGGACATCGGCGGGTTCCCGACGTGGAACCTCGTCGAGGACCTGCAGTCCGGCGTGGAAGCGCTGACACGCGGCTGGCGCGGCTGCTACCTGCCGATCGTCGGCGCGGTGGGCCAGCACAGCCCCGAGGACGTCGCCAACGTGGTCAAGCAGCGGGGCACGTGGGCGATCGACAACGTGCGGCTGCTGGTCTGGCGGCGCATGAAGGGGATGAGCCTGCGCCAGAAGGTCCCGTTCTGGGAGGCCGGCATGTTCTACGTCCACAGCTTCGCGACCCTGGTCTACATCCCGACCTCGGCGGCGGCGCTCTTCGGGATCCTTCCCGTGGCCGAACCGGTCTGGAGCTACCTGCTCCACCTCGGCCCCTACCTGCTGCTCGCGGAGGCCCGCCTGTTCATCCTGAAC
>CAZEKK010000100.1:0-8823 GCA_964512905.1 uncultured Solirubrobacteraceae bacterium | reverse complement strand
AGGTGCGTCTTGACCGCGACGAGGCTCAGGACGACCTCGTCGGCGATCTCCTGGTTGGCGGCCGGCGCGGCGTACGGACCCTGGGCGTGCAGCGGCCGGCACAGCGCCACGAGCACCTTGCGCTGCATGCGCGAGAGGTCGGAGTCGAACGTCGGAAGGTCGGTGAGGGCGGTCTCGCCGGCCTCGCCCGCGGCGGGGGCGCAGAAGGCGATTTCGGTGCCGCCGACCCCGATCACGTCGCCCGGCCGCAGGGCCCGCCGCCCGGCGACCCGCTCGTGGTTCACGAACGTCCCGTTGGTCGAGAGGCCGTCGTCCGCGATCGTCCAGGTCCCGCCGGCGCGCTCGAGCGTCGCGTGCAGCCGCGAGACCCGCAGGTCCCACGGCAGGCTCACGTCGGTGGCGCCGTCGCGCCCGATCGAGCGGACGTCGGCGCCGCCGCCGAGCGCGAGCAGGATCTGCGATCCAGAGGCGTCGCGGTACTGCAGGAAGGGCGTGCCGGCGCGCTCGAGCCCCAGGCGCTCCTTCAGCTCGCCGGGCGTCGACGCGTGACGCTCGCGCGTCATCCGACCGCCGCTCTCCGTGCGACCTCCATGCCGGCGGCGAGTCTAGTGTCCCCCCGGCGCGTTCGCTCGCAGGCAAGCGCTCGTGCCGGGCGTGTCGAAGCCGGAGTCTCCCCGGCCGCAGGTCCGGGGTTCACCCCGTTGCCGGCGCGCGCCCCGGGGCGGACCATGAAGCCGATCCGTTGTCTGCCGTTCGGGAGGCCCGTCATGGAGTCATCGCCAAGCTCCCCCCGGTCGCGCGCGGCGGAAGGCGTCCGCA
Organism: uncultured Solirubrobacteraceae bacterium; assembly: GCA_964512905.1. GTDB lineage: Bacteria > Actinomycetota > Thermoleophilia > Solirubrobacterales > Solirubrobacteraceae > CANJIV01. The sequence goes on along the minus strand of CAZEKK010000100.1, from coordinate 8,004 downwards.
ACGTCTTCTGGGTCGCCGTGATCGCCTGCATCGGGCTGTACGCGTTCCTCGCCGCGCTCGGCGCCTTCGACCCGCTCGATGCGATCGGGCTCACGGTCGCGGTCGCCGTGCTCGTCGTCCTCTGGCTCATCCACGCCTGGACGCTCCGCGCCCACCGTGCCGAGGTCAGGGACGATCCGCGCCTGAAGTCGGCGCGCGAGCGGCGGGGGTTCTAGCGCGCCGGCCTCAGCCCGCCGCCGGTCGCGCCGCCCACCGCGCCCGCCCGTCCTCGATCGACGCCCACGCATCCTCGAGCGGGCGCCAGCCCTCGACGGTGACGTCCTTCTTCTCGAGCGTCTTGTAGATCGCGAAGAAGTGCGAGATCTCGTCCTGGAGCTGCTGGGACATGTCGTCGAGCTTGGTGAAGGTGTTCCAGTTCGGATCCTTCAGGGGGACGCAGATGACCTTGTCGTCCTCGCCGGCGTCGTCGCGCATCTTGAAGAGCGCGATCGGCTTGCACCGGATCACGCAGCCGGGGAAGGTCGGCTCCGAGACGCAGACCATCGCGTCGAGCGGGTCGCCGTCCTTGCCGAGCGTGTCGAGCACGTAGCCGTAGTCGAGCGGATAGACGACCGAGGAGAACAGGAACCGGTCCAGGACGATCGTCTGCAGCTCCTCGTCCCACTCGTACTTGTTCCGGCTCCCCTTGGGGATCTCGACCATGACGTTCACTTGGTCGCGCACGGTGAGCGACTCTACGCGGTCGCGCGCGGCCGGCGCCAGCGCGTCCGGGCGTGCGGGCGTCAGGCCGGCCCGGGCGCGGGCGCGCGGAGCCGTTCCGTCCGATGCCGCCGCCACGATCGCGGTCCATGGGGATGCGCGACGCCGCGGAGGCGCAGCGCGGTGGCTGGGTCGCGGCCGGCGACGGTGTCTGCGAACTCGTGCTGCTGGCGCATGAGGCGAACCTCGGCGCGGCGATGACTGCCCGGGCGTGGCTGGCCCCCGAGGCGGACGTCAGCGTGGTCGCGCTGTCCGCGCCCGACGCGTTCGATGGCCAGGACGCCGCCTACCGCGACGAGGTGCTGCCGCCGGGCGTGCCCGTCGTGACCGTGACGGCCGAGCTCGACGCGGTCGAGCGGGCGATCGCCGAGGGCCGGGCCGCGCTCGCCGCGTCCCCTGCGCGCGGCCGCGGCAGGCGCCGCGCGGCCTGAGCCGGTCCGCCGCGGTGCAGGCCGGGCCGCTGAGCCCGAGATCCGTGCCGGCGCCCCGGGCCGCCTCACCGCCGGCGCGCCGCGATCCGCCGGGCGGCCGCCGAGAACGCGGGCACGGTGAGCGAGCCCCAGCCCGTGGCGGCGTCGTACCCGCGCCGCGCGGCGCAGCATCCCACGAGCTGGTTGCTCCCGCCGGTCGCCGGCCCGATGAGCTCGCCGAGGTCGTTGTTCCAGCGCACGACATCGCGGAACACCGCACTCCGCTCCGCTCCGCGCCCGAGCGCGTAGAGCAGGGGGTTGAGGAAGCCGAGCGGCGCCTGGCGGCCGCGGGCTGCCTGCTGATTGGCCAGCGCGACCGCCGACGCGAGGAGCGGCGTGGCCGCGCTCGTCCCGCCGACCGCGAGCCATCCTTGCCGCAGGCACGCGGCGGCCGCTGTGCAGTAGAACGCGTAGCCGGGCAGGAAGTCGGCGAGCGCCGCCACGTCGGGGACCAGCCGCGACGGCCCCGCGATGCGGCCGCCGCGCTGCCAGGCCGGCCGGCGGTAGAGCTGCGAGGCGCCGCCGCCGCCGCCGCCGAAGGCCACCGGCGCGTCGCGCCAGGCGACCTCCTCCACGATCCGGTTCGCCGCCGAGAGGGCGATGTTCGTGCCGCCGACCGCGGTGGCGTGCGGCGAGGAGGCGGGGAAGTTGACCTGCTTGATGCCGAGGGCGCCCGTGTTGAGGCCCAGGGCGCAGGCGGTCGAGCCGGTGTCGCCGGCGGCGGCGAGCACGCTGATCCCCGCCGCGCCCGCGGCAGCGATCGCGTGGTCGATGAGCCGGACCGCGGTCGCGAAGCCGTTGAAGGTCGCCTCGCAGGCCCCGAGCGACGCCGAGATCACCGCGGGACGCCGGGAGCGGGGCCGCGCGAGCGGAGCGGCGAACAGCTGCGCGAGCCCGGCGGCGGTGGGGGCCCCTTCGTACACCTGGATCTCCGCGAGCCCGGGCGAGGCGGCGCTGAGCACCTCGAGATCGAGAGTCGTCTCGTCGCTGGGCGCGAGGGCCCGCGGGATCCCGACGCGATACAGCGGGCTCGGCGGCGCGCGGAGGCCGAAGCACGCGCCGAACGCGGTGATGTCCGAGCGGCGGTACCCGTTGATCTCGATGACCGCCACCCGCTGCCCCTGGCCCTGGATCCCGGCCCGGTGCAGGCCGGTGAAGCCGTAGGCCGTGAGGAACTGGTTCGGGGTGTAGGCGTTGATTCCGAGGCGGCCCGGCACGGCGCCCGCGGCGACGCCGGCGGGGCAGCCCGCCGGCGTGCCGGTGTTGGCGCGCGCGGAGGACTCCTTCTTTCGGGCCTGGAAGTCGAACGACGCGGGGCTGATCGTGGCGGGACCGGCCACCGGTCGGCTGTCGAGGCCGATCACGCCGTCGACGCTGCCGCGCAGGTCCGGCGGGATGACGGGCGGGGCCAGCGGGGCGATGAAGCGGCCCCCGCTCTGCGCCCGGTAGGCCGCGAGCGGGGCCGAGAAGAGGGCCCGCGCCTGCGCTGCGGTGACCGACGCAGCGGCGTAGGCGCCCGTCGGCCCAATGGCGGCCCGGATGCCCCGGCGCTGCAGCGCGCGCAGGACCGCCCGCCGGGTCGCCGTCGTCGCGCCGAAGCGGCGGGCGAGCACGGACGGTTCCGCGTAGCGGCGGTAGCGGGGGGAGCCGGGATCGCTGACCGTGGCGACGAACCGCTCGAGCCCGGCCTGGTCGCGGCGCAGTGACAGGACGATCTCCATTCGGGCGTCGGCCGCCACGGCGCCGAGGCGGGCGTCGCCCGCGACCGGCGAGGACGCGGGCGTCGTGACGGTCCGCTCGCCCGCCGCCGCGGACGGCGCCGCCAGCAGCACGGCCAGCGCGCCGACGGCCACCACTGCGCCGCTGCCCCGGGACCCCCTGCCCGTCGTCATGCATCCCACCGGGCGCAGTGTCGCAGGCCCCTCGCGCCCACGGCCCAGTCCCTCCGGCGGCGGCTCCTCCCCCGCGCCGTCTGCGCCGCGGTCTACCGTCCGTTCGGTGCGGGTCCAGCCAGCCAGCGCGCCGATGGCCCTCGACGACGATCTCGTCATCGAGGGCGACAGCCTGGCCGCCGTGCGCGCTCTGCCCGACGGCGCCTTCGATCTCGCCTACCTCGACCCGCCGTTCAACACCGGGCGCGCGCAGCAGGGCCGGCGGCTGCGGACGGTCCGCGACGACGCGGGCGGCGACCGGGTCGGGTTCGGCGGCCGGCGCTACCGCACCGAGCCGGCCGGCGCGGCCGCCCCGGCCGGCTACGCCGACGACCGCGACGACTACCTCGGGTTCCTGATGCCGCGCCTGGCCGAGGTCCGCCGGACGCTCGCCGAGCACGGCACGCTCTACCTCCATCTCGATCCGCGGGAAGCGCACTACGTCAAGGTCGCGCTCGACGGCCTCTTCGGCCGCCCGTGCTTCCTCAACGAGATCGTCTGGGCCTACGACTACGGCGCAAAGCCCAAGCGGCGCTGGCCGGCCAAGCACGACACGATCCTCGTCTACGTCAAGGACCCCGAGCGGTACTGGTTCGACGCCGACGCCGTGGACCGCGAGCCGTACATGGCGCCCGGCCTGGTCACCGCCGAGCAGGCCGCGCGCGGCAAGCGGCCCACCGACGTCTGGTGGCACACGATCGTCCCGACGAACGGTCGCGAGCGGACCGGCTATCCGACCCAGAAGCCGGAGGGCATCGTCCGCCGGATGGTCGCCGCCTCCTCGCGGCCCGGAGGCTGGTGCCTGGACTGCTTCGCCGGGTCGGGCACGCTGGGCGCAGTCTGCGCGGCGCTCGAACGCCGCTACGTCCTGGTCGACGAGTCGCCGGCAGCGGTGGCGGTCATGCGCGACCGCCTTGCCGGCGCGTCCCTCGCCGCCGCCACCCGCTCGCGCTGACGGCCAGCCCGGCGCGCACGGCGAGGCGCGCTTCGTCACGCTTCCCGTTTGCTCTGGATCGTCGTCACCCTCGGCCTGCTCGACTCGCTCAACCCGGCCACCATCGCCGTCGCCGTCTTCCTGGCGACGACCGAACGTCCCGCGAAGCGTCTCGCCGGCTACGCCGCCGGGATCTTCGCCGTCTACTTCGGCGGCGGCCTCGTCCTGGCGTTCGGGCCCGCCGCGCTGCTCAACCGCTTGGCCAGCCGCGGCGACTCGGCCGCCTTCGACGTGATCCTGCTCGTCACCGGCCTCGTCGCCATCGGGTTCGCCGGGTGGCTGTGGACGCGCCGGAATGCCGGCGACGCCGCGAAGATCCCCTCCCTGGCGATGAAGCCCGGCCACTCGCTCGTCCTCGGCGCCACGATGACGGCGATCGATCTGCCGACCGCGTTCCCGTACTTCGGGGCGATCGCGGCGATCGTCGGGCAGGACGTCACGCCGGCGGAGAAGGTCGGCCTGCTGGCGGTCTTCAACCTCGCCTACATCGCGCCGATCGTCGCGATCCTCGTCGCGCACGCCGCCCTCGGGAAGCGCGCCGAGGCGCCGCTGCAGCGCGTCCGCGACTGGATCGAGCGGTGGGCGCCGATCCTGCTGGCCGTGCTGAGCCTCGGGGTCGGGGCGTGGCTGGCCGTGACCGGCGCCGCCGGCCTGCTCGGCTGACGGCGCCGGAGGCGCGGGCCCGGATCAGCCCAGGTCGCCGATCGCGGCCTGGTAGTGGGCCATCTGCGACTCGATGCCCGAGCCGAGCGCAGCGTCGACGACGCCGACCCCTTCGACGATCATCTGCGCGCGCGCCGTCATGCGCTGGAACTCCTCGTCGCCGCGCAGCGCGGCCATCTGCTCGGCGCTGCCGCGCAGCAGGATGAAGCCGTCGAGGTCGCCGCCATGCGGCGACAGGAGAGCCACGTCGTGGCTTTCGATTCGCCCGTCGCTCTCCAGCCCTCCGTAGAACGCCAGCGCCTCGCCGAACACCTCGATGCTCTTGGCTTCGCGCCCTCGCACCGGCGCGCCCCATCCGATGAACAAGCCAGCGTCAGCCATGCTCTCCCCTTCCGTCGACGGCGGCCTCCCTGTGGGCCGCACCCTCGTGCCGCCCACCGCCGTGCTGTGCTGCGACCGTAGTCGAGCGCCGACGCGCCAGTCAAGGGGCCGCCCGGGCGGCCGGCTGCCTTGACGGCGCCCCCTGGCGTCGGGCATCCTTTGGACGAATTCGTCTAGTGAGGGGACACACGACGCCGTGAAGCGGCGCAACGGCGGCCGCGGGCCGCGCCAGCAGCAGAAGCAGGAGGCGCCGCTCGCCCCGGCGCTGGCCGCCGCCGTCACGGAGGTCCTCGAGGCCCATCGCGACACCGCCGGGCCGCTGCTGCCGATCCTTCACGACCTGCAGGATCGGCTCGGCCACATCCCGCCAGAGACGGTCCCGACGATCGCCCGCGCCCTCAACCTGTCGCGGGCCGAGGTGCACGGGACGATCACCTTCTACCACGACTTCCGCCAGACGCCGGGCGGCCGGCACCGGCTCCAGCTCTGCCAGGCCGAGGCCTGCCAGTCGATGGGCGCGAGGGCCCTCGCGGCGGAGGTCTCCGAACGCCTCGGCTGCGGCCTGGGCGAGACGACCGCGGACGGCGCCGTGACCATCGAGGCCGTCTACTGCCTCGGCAACTGCGCCTGCTCGCCCGCGGCGCTGCTCGACGGCGAGCTGCACGGCCGCCTGACCGCCGACCGCGTCACGGCGCTCGTGGCCGACGCCGGGAGCCCGGCGTGACCGCGACCGTCACGGTGGCGATCCCCCAGGACGCCGCCGCCCGCTCGGTCGGCGCCGATGCCGTCGCCGATGCCCTCGCGGCGCAGGCCGCCGCCCGCGGCGATGCCGTGCGGGTCGTCCGCACCGGCTCGCGCGGCATGTGCTTCCTGGAGCCGCTCGTCGAGGTGGCGACCGCGGCGGGCCGCATCGCCTACGGGCCCGTCGCCCCGGAGGACGTCGCCTCGCTCCTCGATGCGGGAATGCTCGACGGCGGCCCGCACCCGCTCCGCCACGGCGTCGCCGAGGAGATCCCGTACTTTGCCCGCCAGGAGCGCCTGACCTTCGCCCGCGTCGGCGTGATCGAGCCTGCCGACCTCGACGAGTACCGCCGCCACGGCGGCCTGCGCGGCCTGGAGCGGGCGCTGCACCTCGCGCCGGCGCAGATCGTCGAGGCCGTCGCCGACTCGGGCCTGCGCGGACGCGGCGGCGCGGCCTTCCCGACCGGCATCAAGTGGCGCACGGTCGCGGGCGCCCCCGGGGCGCGGCGCCACATCGCCTGCAACGCCGACGAGGGCGACTCCGGCACCTTTTCGGACCGGATGCTGATGGAGGGCGACCCCTTCGCGCTCATCGAGGGCATGGCGATCGCCGCGCGCGCCGTCGGCGCCGGCCAGGGCTTCGTCTACCTGCGCTCGGAGTACCCGGACGCCCGCCGCACCCTGCAGGCCGCCATCGACGCCGCGCGCGCGGCGAACGTGCTCGGCGAGCGCATCCTGGGCTCCGACCTCTCGTTCGACATCGAGATCCGCCTCAACGCGGGCGCCTACGTCTGCGGCGAGGAGACCTCGATGCTCGAGAGCCTGGAAGGCAAGCGGGGGATGATCCGCCCCAAGCCGCCGCTGCCGGCGCTCGAGGGGCTCTTCGGCGAGCCGACGGTCGTCAACAACGTCATCACGCTCGCCACCGTCCCGTGGATCCTCGAGCACGGCGCCGAGGCCTACGCCGCATTCGGCACCGGCCGCTCGCGCGGCACGATCCCGGTGCAGCTTGCCGGCAACGTCAAGCAGGGCGGCCTGGTCGAGGTTCCGTTCGGCGTGACCCTGCGGGACCTGATCGAGGGCTTCGGCGCGGGCACGGCCAGCGGCCGCCCGTTCAAGGCGGTCCAGATCGGCGGCCCGCTCGGCGCCTGGTTCGACGACTCCCGCCTCGACACCCCGCTCGACTACGAGGCGCTCGCCGCCCAGGACGGCGGCATCGTCGGCCACGGCGGCCTCGTGGTCTTCGACGACACGGTCGACATGGCGGCCATGGCCCGGTTCGCGATGGAGTTCTGCGCGCTGGAGTCGTGCGGGAAGTGCACGCCGTGCCGCGTCGGCTCGGTTCGCGGCGTGGAACTCATCGACCGGATCGCCGCCGGGGCGGACCTCGAGCGCGACGTCGCGCTCCTGGACGACCTCTGCGACACGATGACCCACGGGTCGCTGTGCGCGCTCGGCGGGCTGACCCCCTTGCCAGTGCAGTCGGCTCTGCGACGATATCCGCAGGACTTCGGCCTCGCCCGCGACCGCCGGCCCGCCTCGTGACCGATCCGCACCCCGTTCCCGCCCTGCACGAGGAGATCGACCTCGGCACCCCGCCGCGCGTCACCGACGCGACGGTCACGCTGACGGTCGACGGCGTCGAGGTGACGGTGCCGGAGGGCTCGTCGGTCATGCTCGCGGCCATCCAGGCCGGGCGCACGGTGCCCAAGCTCTGCGCAACCGACACGCTCGAGGCGTTTGGCTCCTGCCGCGTCTGCCTCGTCGAGATCGAGGGCCAGCGCGGCTATCCGGCGTCGTGCACCGCGATCGCGGCGGAGGGCATGGAGGTCCGCACCGACTCCGAGATGCTGGCCAAGCTGCGCCGCGGCGTCATGGAGCTGTACCTGTCGGACTTCCCGGCGGAGGACGTCGACGGCGGCTGGAGCGAGTTCCACGAGGTCATGGAGCAGACCCGGACCTTCAGCCACCCCTACGGCGACGGCGGCGCGAACCACCTCGACGCCGCGGTCGACGAGTCCAATCCCTACTTCCTGTTCGATCCCGCCAAGTGCATCGTCTGCCA
>CAZEKK010000099.1:4410-8967 GCA_964512905.1 uncultured Solirubrobacteraceae bacterium | reverse complement strand
TACTGCGAGATCGCGTGCCCCTTCGACGCGATCACCATGGGCCACGACTACGAGCTGTCGGACTTCAACCGCTCCGACCTCATCTTCACCAAGGAGATGCTCCTTGCGGAGCCGCTGGAGCGCACGCCGCTGCGGACCGAGGGCGAATAGGCTGGCGCCCGCGTGGTAGAGGTCCTCTTCTTCGTCGGCGGGATCGGAGCGATCGCGGGCGCGATCGGCGTCATCGCGCTGCGCAACCCGTTCTACAGCGTGCTCGCGCTCGTCGTGCACCTCATCTCGCTGTCGCTGCTGTTCCTGCTGCTCGAGGCCCAGTTCGTCGCCGCCGCCCAGGTCATCGTCTACGCCGGCGCGGTGATGGTGCTCTACGTGTTCGTCGTCGCCTACGTCGGCGGGCAGGACCAGCCGGTGCGCCCCCACAGCGGGATGCTCACGCTGCTGGCGCCCGTGTTCGGCGCCGTGCTCTTCGTCGAGCTGTGCCTGGCCACGCTCGGCGCCGGCCTGAGCGCCGTCGACAGCGAGGGCGCCAAGCTGCCGGCGGACTTCGGCACGCCGGGCCAGATCGGCGAGCTGCTGCTGACGAAGTTCCTGCTGCCGTTCGAGATCGCATCGTTCCTGCTGCTGGTCGCCGCCGTCGGCGCGGTGATCCTGGCCCGCCGCCGGCGCGGCCTGGAGCTGCCCGGCGAGGAGCGCACGCCGCTGGACCTGCCCCGCCCGATGTCGACCGGGACCACGGCCGAGGCTGTCGGCGGGCCCGGCGGCACCGCGCCGCTGGAGCCCGCCGCGCCGACGAAGGGCGGCTGGTGATGGCGGCCAAGCGGAGGGACCGCGCGTGAACATCGGCTGGTACCTCGCCGTCTCGGCGTTCATCTTCGCCATCGGCGCCACCGGCGTGCTCATCAAGCGCAACCCGCTGGTGATCCTGCTCTGCCTGGAGCTGATGCTCAACGCCGGCAACCTCGCGCTGATCGGCTTCGCGCGGATGTGGGGCAACGCCGACGGCCAGATCTTCGCGATCATCGTGATGGTCGTGGCGGCGTGCGAGGTGACCGTCGGCCTGGGCCTGATCGTCGCGCTGTACCGCCGCCGCCTGCCGGTCGACGTCGACGAACTCGCGGAGCTGAAGGGGTGAGCCGGTGAGCGTCACCACCTCGGCCTGGCTCGTCCTCGCCCTGCCCCTGCTCGGCACGCTGGTGATCGGCCTGGGCTACCGCATCTGGCCGGGCCGCACGCCCGGGATCATCGGGACGGCGGCGATCGGCGGCGCGTTCGTGTTCTCCCTCATCACGCTGATCAACCTCGAGGACCGCGCCGAGGACGCCCGCCAGGTGACCTCGACGCTCTACGACTACGCGAACACGCTCGGCGTCGACGCGAACTTCACGATCCTCGTCGACCCGCTGTCGGTCTACATGATGCTCGTGGTCACGGGCGTCTCGACCATGATCCACCTCTACTCGGTCAGCTACCTGTGGGAGGACCGGGGGTACAACCGCTTCTTCGGGTACCTGAACTTCTTCGTCTTCTCCATGCTGCTGCTCGTGCTGGCGGGGAACTTCGTGTTCCTGATCGTCGGCTGGGCCTTCGTCGGCGCCGCCTCCTACCTGCTGATCTCGTTCTGGTACCGGCGCACGACGGCGACGAAGGCCGGCATCAAGGCGTTCGTCATCAACGTGGTCGGAGACGTCGGCCTCGTCCTCGGCGTCTACTTCATCTTCCGCAACACCGACACGCTGGACTACCTCGCGACGTTCCAGACCGTCGACGAGGTGTTCACCACCAACGCGGGCGACCTCGTGGCCGGCTGCTGCCTGCTGCTCGTCGGCGCCTTCGCCAAGTCCGCGCAGATCCCGCTCCACACCTGGCTCCCGGATGCCATGGAGGGCCCGACGCCGGTCTCGGCCCTGATCCACGCCGCCACGATGGTGACCGCCGGCGTCTATCTCATCGCGCGCATGTGGCCGCTCTTCGAGCAGGCGCTCGCCGCGGCGGACGTCGGGGCGGTGATCGGCTGCCTGACGCTGTTCGTGGCGGCGACGATCGCCCTGTCGCAGACCGACCTCAAGCGGGTCATCGCCTACTCGACGATGTCCCAGATCGGGTACATGATCATGGCCGTCTCCGCCGGCGCGTATGCCGCGGGGATGTTCCACCTGATGACCCACGCCTTCTTCAAGGCGCTGCTCTTCATGGCGGCCGGATCGATCATCGGCGCGATGGCCGGCATCCAGGACCTCAACCGGATGTCGGGCTTCCGCAAGGCGATGCCGTTCACGTTTGGCTGCTTCATCGTCGGCGGCCTCGCGCTCTCGGGCGTGCCGCCGTTCTCGGGCTTCTTCTCCAAGGACGAGATCCTCGCCTACGTCGGCAGCCGCGGCGACTGGTACGTCGTGCTCTACGTCGTCGGCTACATCGGGGCGTTCCTCACCGCCGTCTACACGTTCCGGATGATCTTCCGGGCGTTCTTCGGCACGCCGGCGCCCGAGGCGCAGGAGCTCGAGGGCGGCCACCTCCACCACGCCGAGACGCCCACGAATCCGGCGACCGGCGAGGAGGAGGACACCGACGTCGGCTTCCCCGGCCCCGGCCACTTCATCGCCGAGCGCGAGCTGCCCATGAAGATCGCGATGAGCGTGCTGGCGCTCGGCGCGACCTTCGCCGGCCTGCTGCAGGTCCCGTACGTCACGCACGTCATCGACACGTTCCTCGAGCCGACGTTCGCCGACTCGACGCTGTACGAGACGGTCAAGCCCAGCGACGCCCTCACGAACTTCGGCCTCGTGGCCGGCACGGTGATCGGCCTGTCCGGCGTCGCGCTGGCCTACCTGCTGTGGGTCCGCCGGCCCGAGCTGCCGGGCCGGATCCGGGCGAAGATCGGCCCGCTCTACGAGCTGTCCTTCCACAAGTGGTGGTTCGACGAGGCGATCGACCTGCTCGTCGTCCGACCGGCGGCGTGGCTCGGGCGTGCCGCCCAGCGGACCTTCGAGCGCGTCGTGATCGACGGCCTCTTCGTCAACGCGCCGGCGGGCCTGGTCCGCGTCGGCTCGGCCGCGGTCCGCGGCATCCAGAGCGGGGCGCTGCGCGCCTACGCCGCCCTGCTCGTCGTCGGCCTCGCCGGCGTCGCGCTCTACTTCCTGATCGTGGCGGTCAACTGATGCTGCCGCTCTCCATCCTCATCTGGCTGCCGCTCGCCGTTGCGCTGCTCGCGGCGTTCCTGCCGCGCACCGTCGGGCCGAAGGTGGTCCTGGCCGGCACGATCGCGACCCTCGGCATCGCGGTCAGCCTGATCGCCGGCTTCGATTCCGCCAAGCCAGGCCTGCAGGACGTCACCGACCGCGTGTGGATCTCCGAGCTCGGCATCCACTACAAGCTCGGGATCGACGGCCTCAACCTCTGGCTCGTCGCCCTGACCACCCTGGCGTTCGTCGCCGCCACGGGCTTCGCAGTCGCGCGCGAGTGGGACCGCCCGCGCTCGTTCTTCTTCCACCTCGGCCTCGCCGAGACCGCGGTGCTCGGCGCGCTCGTCGCCCAGGACCTCGCCCTGTTCGTCCTGTTCTTCGACCTCATGCTCGTGCCGTTCTTCTTCCTGACCGGCATGTGGGGCGACGCGAACCGCGTCAAGGCCACGCAGAAGCTCGTGATCTACACGCTGGTCGGGTCGCTGCTGATGCTGAGCGCCGCCGTGGCCCTCGGCGTGCTGAGCGCCGAGGGCGGCCGTCCGCTGAGCTTCGCGTTCTCCGACCTCGTCCGCGTCGGCCTGCCGGCGGGCACCCAGGAGATCCTGTTCGTCGGGTTCGCGCTGGCCTTCCTCGTGAAGATGCCGCTGTTTCCCCTGCACGGCTGGATGCCGGACGGGTATCGGGCGATGCCGCTGCCGGTGCTGGCGATCTTCTCCGGCGTGCTGTCGAAGGTCGCCGCGTACGGGTTCCTGCGGATCGTGCTGCCGATCCTCCCCGACGCCTCGCGCCACTTCCAGGAGGTCGTGCTGCTGATCGCGCTCGCGTCGATCCTCTACGGGTCGATCATGGCGTTCACCACGACGAACGTGCGCCTGATCCTCGGGTACTCGTCCGTCGCCCAGCTTGGCTTCATCACGCTGGGGATCTTCTCCCTCGACGCCCGCGGCGCGCAGGGCGCGCTGCTGCAGATGGTCAACCACGGCGTGGTGACGGTGGCGCTCTTCCTGATCGTGGCGGTCGTCGCCGCCCGCGCGGGCGGGTCGCCGCGGCTGCAGGACATGGGCGGCATCGCGTTCCGCGCGCCCGTGCTCGCGACGGTCTTCCTGATCGCCGCGCTGGCCAACCTCGCCATGCCGGGGTCGTCGAACTTCGTCGGCGAGTTCTACATCCTGCTCGGGGTCTTCGAGTCCAAGACTGCCATCGCGATCATCGCCTTCCTCGGCGTCGCGGCGGCGAGCGTCTACACGCTGCGGGCGTTCATCCGGGCGATGCACAACCGGGTCGGGCCGCGCGTGCGCTCCCGCGAGCTCTCGCTGGCCGACGGCCTGGCGATCGTGCCGGTCGTCCTGATCATCCTCGCCCTGGCGGTCTACCCGCAGCT
>CAZEKK010000099.1:0-4310 GCA_964512905.1 uncultured Solirubrobacteraceae bacterium | reverse complement strand
CCGCCCTGGGGCTGACGATCTGGCAGTGGGGGGAGAACACGTCGATCATCTCCGACGCACTGGCGGTGGACGACCTCTCGCTGGTCCTCAACCTCGCCTTCATCGCCGCCGCCATGGCCGCCGTGCTGCTCTCCCTGCGCGAGCGCGCCGCCGACGAAGCCGGCCACGGCGAGTACCACGCGCTGCTGCTCGCCGCCGTGGCCGGGATGTTCGTGCTCGTCGGCGCCCAGAACCTCGTGACCCTCTTCCTCGGGATCGAACTGCTCTCGATCCCGCTCTACGTCCTGTGCGCGACGAACCTGCGCAGCGAGGCGTCGCTCGAGTCGGGCCTGAAGTACCTCATCATCGGCTCGGTCGGCTCGGCGACGCTGCTCTACGGCCTGGCGCTCATCTACGGCGCGACGGGGTCGACCGACTTCAGCGGCATCGCCGCCGCGCTGGCCGAGGACGGCGGCCTGGCGAAGAACCCGCTGATGCTCACCGGCATCGGCCTGGCCGTGGTGGGCCTGGCCTTCAAGGCATCGATCGTCCCGTTCCACCAGTGGACGCCCGACGTCTACGAGGGCTCCCCGACGCCGATCACGGCGTTCATGTCCGTCGCGACGAAGGCCGCCGCGTTCGGCGTCCTCATGCGCTTTCTCAGCGAGGCGCTCCTGGACGCCTCGGTCGACTGGCAGCCGCTGCTGGCCGTCCTGGCCGCGCTCACGATCATCGTCGGCAACGTCGGGGCGCTCGGCCAGTCCTCGGTCAAGCGGATGCTCGCCTGGTCGAGCGTCGCGCAGGCCGGCTACCTGCTCGTCGGCGTCGTCGCGGCGACGCAGGTCGGCGTCCAGGCGATCGTCTTCTACCTCGGCGTCTACGCCGCGATGAACCTCGCCGCGTTCGCGGTCGTCGTCGCGCGCGAGCGCGAGAGCGCCTTCGGGGACGACCTGCGGGCGTTCACCGATCTCGGCCGCTCCCGGCCGCTGCTCGCGTGGCCGATGACGATCGCGATGCTCGCCCTGGCGGGCTTCCCGGCCACCGGCGGCTTCATCGGAAAGTTCTACCTGATCGACGCGGCGGTGAACTCGGGGTACGGCTGGCTCGGCGTCGCGATCGTGGTCGGGTCGATGATCTCGCTGGGGTACTACCTGCGCGTCGTCACCACGATGTGGATGCGCGAGCGTCCCGTCGGCGCCGACCGCGAGCGGCCCGCGATGGCCGGCGGCGCCCCGGAGGCCGACCAGCCTCGGTCCCAGCCCGAACTCGTCGGGCTGGCGGTGGTCATGGCCGCCGCCACGATCGCGCTCGGCGTGATCCCGTCGCCGCTCTTCGACCTCGCCGTCGACGCCGGCAACGCGCTCGGGAACCTGCTGTAGCGCCGCCCGCGGCCTCGCAGACCCGCGCGTCCGACGCGCGGTGCTGCGGTACCCTCGACGCCGTGGCTCGCGCCGATCACCCCACCGGCTACCGCAAGGGTCCGCTGCGGCAGATCTTCCCGGCGCCGACCGGTGTGGCCCGCCGCCGCGCCGCCGTCCGCGCGGACGTCGAGTATGGCGCGACGGCCGCGCCGGACTGGCGCGACACCGACTGGCCGGCTGTGCTGCGTCGCGCCGAGGTGAACGGGCGCGAGGTCGCCTACGTCGATCTCGGGGCGGGCGATCGCCCCGCCGCAGTGTTCGTCCACGGCCTCGGCGGCTGCTGGCAGAACTGGCTCGAGAACCTCCCGGCGGCGGCCCAGTCGCGACGGGTGATCGCCGTCGACCTGCCCGGATTCGGCCAGTCCGAGCTCCCTGCCGAAGACATCTCGATCACCCGGTTCGCGAAGACCGTCGATGCGCTGTGCGAAGGGCTCGGCCTCGGACGGGTGGCCGTGATCGGCAACTCGATGGGCGGCTTCACCGCGGCGGAACTGGCCATCCGCTTCCCGGAGCGGGTCGACCGCCTCGTCCTCGTCGATGCCGCGGGCATCTCGACGGTGAAGGCACACAAGGCCGTCACGCTCAATCTCGCCAAGCTCCTGGCCGCGCCCGGCAACGACGCCAAGGGCGCGGCCCGGCTGCTGCGGCGGCCCGGCTACATCCAGGCCGTGTTCGGGCCGGTGATGCGCCACCCGACGCGGATGGCGCGCGACCTGCTCGCCGAGCAGCTGCACGGCACGGGCAAGCCCGGCTTCCTCCCGGCGACCCAGGCCCTGCTCGGGTACGACTTCACCGACCGGCTTGGCGACATCGGGTGCCCCACCCTGGTCGTCCAGGGCACGGAGGACTTCCTCGTGCCGCTCGGGGACGCCTGGGAGTACGAGCGGCGGATTCCGAGCGCGACGACGCTGATCCTCGAGGACACCGGGCACGTGCCGATGCTCGAGCGGCCGGTGACGTTCAACCGGGCGCTGCTGGAGTTCCTCGATCAGGAGGGCGCCGCCGAGGCGCCGAGCGAGGACACGGAGCCGACGCTGGCGCAGGGCCGCCGGGAGACGGTGTGATGTCCAACCGGATCATGTACGTCAAGCCCGGCTGCCCCTACTGCGAGGAGGCGCGCCAGGGCCTGTCGGCCGAGGGCAAGACCTGGGATGAGCGCGACGCCACCGCGCGCGCGGACTGGCGCGAGGAGCTCATGACCTTCTCGAAGGGAACCGGGAAGGTCCCGACGATCGTCCGCGGCGACCTCGTCGAGTCCGTCGGCTGGAAGGGCCGCGGCTGACGCGTCCACTGACGGCGGCCGGTCGGCCGCCATCGAGGCGGGGCCGGCAGGGCGAGACGGGCCGGCGCCGGGCGCTCGGCGACGCGGCGGCGCGACGGCGCGACGGCGCGACGGCGCGGCGGCGCGGCGGCGCGACGGCGCGACGGCGCGACGGAGACCGCGCGGCGGCGTGAACCGATCGAGCGCGTCTCACGGAGCGCAGCCGAGCAGCCGCCGCAGGTCACTTGCGACCGCCGCGCCCTCGAAGCGCGCCTGGCGCCACGTCACCCGCACCACCCGCCACCCGTGCGCCTGCAGCATCCGGTCGCGGGCTCGATCACGCTCGAAGGCGTCCGCGGTGAGATGGACCTCCCTGCCGTCGGTCTCGACGATGACGCGGGCGTCGTCCCACACGAAGTCCGGTTCGAGCTTGCGGCCGCCGACGCGCAGTTCGGGGCGCACGCGCGGCGTTGGCAGTCCAGCGGCCTTCACGAGGTCGAGGAAGCCCGCCTCGAACGCATTGCTGGTGATGCCGGCCGGCTGCGCGCGCCGGCCGAGGACGCGCCGCGCCGTCCCCGAACCGTGCCGGCCCGGGTAGCGAACCAGGACGTCAGGCATCGAGAGGGCGCCGCCGAGGCGCCGGACTTCGGCCTCGTGCACCGCCCTGGCCAGCCCCTGCTCGTCGAACGACCTGGCGAGATCGCACAGCGTGCGAGCGGGGCAGGTCACCGGGATGCCATCGACGGTGGATCGCTCATCCTCGCCGATCGGGAGGCGGTGGAAGCGCAAGCCTGGCGGCGCGGCCCTGCCGGTAGCCACCGTGACGTCGATCGGCCCGGAGGAGGGCGCCACGACCTGCCAGAGCGCCCCGGCCGCCCGGTGGCTCAGCACGGCGTGCCGGCCACCCCGCAGGACGGCGGCCATCCACCGGGCTCTGAGCGTCAGCGACGCGTGCCCCACCGCGTACACGCCAGCGTGAACCGGGTGCAGCCGGCCGCGCGCCACCCGGCGCGAGATCGCGGCGCTGTCGAGGCCGAGATGGAGCAGCTGGCCCCGCGCGACGATCCCGTGCTGTCGTGCCGCAAGCGCTGCGACCCGCGCATCGACCGGTGGGGGGGCCGGGGTGGAGGCCGGGCCGGACGCCGGGCCGGACGCCGGGCCGGACGCCGGGCCGGACGCCGGGCCGGACGCCGCGCCGCCAGCCGGGCCGGACGCCGGGCCGGACGCCGGGCCGGACGCCGGGCTGGACGCCGCGCCGCCAGCCGGGCCGGACGCCGCGCCGCCAGCCGGGCCGGACGCCGCGCCGCCAGCCGGGCCGAAAGAACTTGATCCAGATCTGGTGCGCATACCGATCGTCTCCTGGATGAGGATTGCGAGGTCCCGATCCTGGCGCTCGAACCGTCGCGGCGAAACACGTGACCGCCACGCCCTCACGGACGTGTGGCGAGGAATGAGCCATTGCGGGTGACGTGCGATGGAACGGCCCCCGATGCCTGGTTCCAGGAGCGCCCGTGCCCCGAGCCGCAGCCGCCCCGCGGGCCCCCGACCGCCCCGGCCCCGCCGCCGCCCGCCGCCCCCCGGCCCCCCCGCCCCCCCCCGCCCCCCCCCCCCGCCCCCCCCGCGCCCCCCCCGCCCCCCCCCCGCCCCCC
>CAZEKK010000098.1:6727-9098 GCA_964512905.1 uncultured Solirubrobacteraceae bacterium | reverse complement strand
CGTCCGCAAGGACGGCCAGCCCGAGATCGCCCGGGAGATCGTGGCCGCCCTCCGGCCGGTCCTCGCCGTCGAGTACGACGAGGGCGGCTCGATCGGCAAGCGCTACCGCCGCCAGGACGAGATCGGCACGCCGTGGGGCATCACCGTCGACCACCAGACGCTCGCGGACCGGACGGTGACGGTGCGCGACCGCGACTCGCTGGCCCAGGAGCGCGTGGCGATCGACGACCTGCCGGGCGCGCTCGCGCAGCGCCTCGCCGCGCCGTGGACCTCGCCGAAGCTGGCCACAGCGTAGGCTCAGCACCGTGGCGCACATCCTGCTCGTCTACGGCACCACCGAGGGCCACACCGCCGGGATCTCCGAGACGATCGCCGAGGCGCTGGTGCAGGCGGGCCACCGCGTGACCGCGCTGCGGGCGGGCGACCCCGCGCCCGACGTGCCGGCGGATGCCGACGGAATCATCGTCGGCGCCTCGGTACACCGCGAGCACCACCAGCCCGAGGTGATCGAGTTCGTGCGGCGCAACCTCGCCCGCCTGCAGGACCGGCCGTCGGCCTTCTTCCAGGTCTGCCTCGCCGCCGCGGACGACAGCGCCGAGGCGCAGACCGAGGTGCAGGGGCTCTACGACGCCTTCGTCGAGGAGACCGGGTGGGATCCGCGCCAGCACGCGACCTTCGCCGGGCGCCTCGCGTGGACGCAGTACGACGCCTTCACCCGGATCGTCATGCGGATCATCCTGCGCGACCAGGACCTCTCGCCCGAGGAGCTCGATCGCCGCCACGACGTCGACTACACCGACTACGACGCCGTCCGCGACTTCGCCGCCACGTTCGCCGGGCGGCTCAGCGTCGAGCGCTGACACTCGAGGCGCTCAGCGGGCGGCCACCGCGGCAGCGGTCGCCTCGCTGCCCGCGCGACCGCGCCTGATCCGCGGCCACGCCGCCGTCGCGATCAGCACGACGAGGACGGCCGAGGAGACGGCCAGCGCGGGGAGCCCCAGGCCGGCGACGCCGATCGCGCCCAGCGCCGCCGCCCCGACGAGCCGCGAGACGCCCAGCGAGCCGACCATCGACCAGCGGAAGACGACGTGGCCGACGAGGTAGAGCGCCGGCCCGCCGGCGACCATCGCCAGTTCGGCGGCGTGGAGGTGCTCGGTGGCGTGAGCGATGACGAGCTCGTCGCCGACGGCGGCGACGATGATGCCGGCGATGATCGGGATGTGGCCGTAGGTGAAGCCGTTGCGGGCCAGGCGTCCGCGATCACCGGCCTCGGAGAGGCGGCGCTGGGAAAGGGCCGCCACGTAGTCGAAGTAGATCCACCACATCGCGGCCGTGCTGAGGAACGCGACGACGATCGCGCCGAGCACGGCTGCGTCCAGCGACTTCTCGGCGGCCGTCGCGCCGGTGATGACGATCGTCTCCCCGAGCGCGATGATGATGAAGAGCTGGAAGCGCTCGGCGAACTGGCCGCCCTCGATCTCCCAGTCCTCGTAGCGGGAGCGACCGAGGCCGGGCGTCCAGTAGAGCGCCGCGGGGCCGCTGTAGTCGACGATCAGCGCGAGGATCCAGATGGGCGCGCGGGCGTCGTCGGGGGCGAGCGCGCCGGCGATCCACAGGGTCCCGCTCGCCAGGCTCCACGCGGTGATGCGCAGGAAGCTGGTGCGCAGATCCTCCGGCCCGTGCCGGGTGGCCCACACGTTGAAGACGTTGCGACCGACCTGCAGCGCGACGTACCCGCCGGCGAACAGCAGCGCTCGCTCGCCGAAGGCATCCGGGATGGCGATCGACATCAGGAACGACGCGCCCATCACGCCGATCAGCACCATGCGGACCGGCACCGATTCGGGGTCGAACCAGTTCGTCATCCACGTCGTGTAGATCCACGCCCACCAGACCACCAGGAGCAGGAACGCGGTCTGCGCGGCGCCCGTCCAGGTGAGGTGGTCGAGCAGGTAGTGCGACAGCTGCGTGATCGCGAAGACGAAGACGAGGTCGAAGAACAGCTCGAGCGTCGTCGTGCGCTGCTCCTCGTCGCCAGTCCGCTCGCGCAGGTGTCGCGGCCGCTGGCCTGCTGCCGCGCTCATCTGCCCCGCTCCGGTCCCCGCGCCATCGCGGCCGGATCGTAGCGGGCGCCAGGCGCGCTACCCTCGGCGTCGATGCGCCCCGCCGACGCCGACGACGCGCTCCTGCGCGACCTCCTCGGGCCCCCGCCGCTCGGCGATGCCCGCGCCGCCGTCCGGTACTGGCGGGCGCGCCTCCAGCGCCTGCCGCGCTGGCGGATTCGCGCGCGCCGCGAGGCCCGGGCGATGCTCGCGCGCTGGGAGCGCCGCACCCTGGAGGCCCGCCTGGCGCTCGTGCCGGTCGAGTACCG
>CAZEKK010000098.1:3795-6627 GCA_964512905.1 uncultured Solirubrobacteraceae bacterium | reverse complement strand
GCTGGGAGCGCCGCACCCTGGAGGCCCGCCTGGCGCTCGTGCCGGTCGAGTACCGCGACCGCGCGCTGGACCTCTGGTTCGGCAGCCGCCGCCTCGCGCGCCGCGCCGGCGCCGGTGTCGTCGTGGCCGCCGCCGCGGTGGTCGCCGGGGTGTGGATGCTCGTCGTGCTCGTGGCGCTCGCCGTGCTGGCGTAGTCGCGCGCCCGCGGGCTCGGCGCGCCTCAAACGCGACGTGGGCCGATCCGGCCCGCACACGCCGTGGGTCCAGCCCCCCGGCGAACGGTCAGCTGTCGAACCCGAGCCCGAGCCGGTCGAGCAGGTTCAGCCACGGGCCGCGGCGCCCGTGGCGGGCGTCCGCCTTGGCCAGCGCGCGGCGGGTGACCTCGATGATCGGCCAGCGCAGCGGCTCGGGCGGGAACGGCAGCGGCCGGGTGCGCACGAGGCGCAGGCGGGTGGCCTCGGTCTCGCGGCCGTCGAGGAGGTCGAGCGCGACGCGCGCCCCGAACCGCGTCGCGCCGACGCCCAGCCCGGTGTAGCCGACCGCGTAGGCGGTCCGCCCGCCGTGCGCCGTCCCGAAGGTGACGCAGAACCGGCTGCACGTGTCGATCACGCCGCCCCAGGCGTGCGTCACCCCGATGCCCTCGAGCGACGGAAACGTCTCGACGAGGTGCTCGGCGAGCAGCGCGAACACCTCCGCGTTCGCGTCGCGGCGTCGCGACACGTCGTTGCCGAAGTAGTAGACGGCCTCGAAGCCGCCGAAGAGGATCCGGTCGTCAGGGGTCAGCCGGTAGTAGTGGAACTGGTTGCCGCTGTCGGCGAGCCCCTGGCGGCCCTTCCACCCGATCTGCGCCCGCTGGGCGGCGCTCAGCGGTTCGGTGACGATGACGTAGTCGAAGACCGGTGCCACGAGGCGCCGGATCGGGGCCAGCAGCGCCGAGTAACCGCCGCCGGCGAGGAGCACCCGCCGGGCGCGCGCGGTCCCGTTCGGCGTGGCGGCGGCAACGCGGTCGCCTTCACGATGCAGGCGGTCGACCCGGGTGCGGTCGCAGAAGCGCACGCCGAGATCCATGGCCGCCCGGCGCAGACCCCAGGCGAGGCGGGCGGGGTCGACCGTGCCCGCGCCGGTCTTGTGCCACGCGCCCGCGAGGTAGGTCGGGGAGTGCACCAGCGCCCGCACGGCGGGGCCGTCGAGGAACACGGCATCGGCGCCGTGCTCACACTCGAGCCGGACGGTCTGCTCGAGGTGCTCCACCTGGTGCGGCTCCGTGGCCACGGTGATCATGCCGGCCGGCGCGTACTCGGCGTCGATCCCGTGGCGCTCGAGCGTGGCGACCAGGCCGGCGAGGTTCTCGTCGCCGAGGCGCTGCAGGACGTCGAGTTCGTCGGCGAAGCGCTCGATCCCGTTCAGGATCCCGTGCGTCAGCGACGCCTCGATGAAGCCGCCGTTGCGGCCGGAGGCGCCGTAGGCCGCGGTCTCGGCCTCGAGCACGAGCACGTCGCGGGCCGGGTCGTCCTCCTTGGCCTGAAGCGCTGCCCACAGGCCGGTGAAGCCCGCGCCGACGACGAGCAGGTCGGCGGTCGTGTCGCCGCGCAGCGGCGGCGCCGGCTCGGGCGCGTCGGGGCGGTCGAGCCAGAACGGCCGCACCGCCGCGCCCGCCAGGGCGGGATGGGCCGGCCGCGTCGGGGCAGCGGAGGTCATGGCCGCTCGGCGGCGCCGGCGACCATCGGCCTGATCAGCGGCGCGGCCTTGGGAAGCCGGCCGCGCTGCACCTCCCCGACCGCGAGCGGAGAGGACTCCAGGGCGGCGAGCGTGTCGCGGTTCGGATGGCAGCCGTCGGCCATGAAGCCCCAGGGGCGCTCGAGCCGGTCCTGCCAGCGTGCGATCCGCGGATCGTCGGACCGGACGTGCTCGAGGAAGAGCAGCCGCCCGCCCGGCCGCAGCACGCGGGCGACCTCGGCCAGCACCGCCTGCGGATCGGGCACGCTGCACAGGACGAGCGTCGCCACTGCCGTATCGAAGGTCTCGGCGTCGAACGGCAGGCGCTCGGCCAAGGCCCGCACGACCGACGCCTGACGCCCGCCGGCCGCGATCCGGGCCTGGAGGCGACGCGCCATGTGCTCGCTGGGCTCGACGAGGACGAGATCGGTCACGGCGGCGGGATAGTGCGCGAGGTTGAGCCCGGTGCCGGCGCCGAGCTCGACCGTCCGCCCGGTGGCCTGCGCCAGCAGCGCGCTCCGGCGGTCGGCCAGCCCCGCCTCCTCGGCGGGGGCGAGGACGCGGTCGTAGGTTGCCGCCATCGCGCGGCGGATCGTCGTGTCGTAGAGGCGGCCGATGCGCGACAACGTAGCGGGCGGCTGCGGCTGCCGGGAGGCGTGACAGCTTCCAGCCCGCTTGACGTATACCCCCCAGGGGTATAAGGTGGAGTCCACGGGTTCCCGCGGACAGGAGGCTTGCCATGTCGGCACACGCCGCTCCGGCTCACGACGCCGGGCTCACGCGCACCGCAATCAGCGCGACGCTGCACTGCCTCACCGGCTGCGCGATCGGCGAGGTGCTCGGCATGGTGATCGGCACCGCGCTCGGCCTGTCCGCCGGCGCGACCGTCGCCCTGGCGATCGCGCTCGCCTTCCTGTTCGGCTACGGCCTGACCAGCCTGCCGCTGCTGCGCTCCGGGCTGACCCTGTCCGCGGCCGTGCCCCTCGCGCTCGCCGCCGACACCGCGAGCATCGCGGTCATGGAGATCGCCGACAACGTGATCGTGCTGGCCGTGCCGGGCGCGATGGACGCCGGCCTTCACGCGCCGCTGTTCTGGGGCGCGCTGGCGGTCGCGCT
>CAZEKK010000098.1:0-3695 GCA_964512905.1 uncultured Solirubrobacteraceae bacterium | reverse complement strand
CTCGAGGCCGGCGCCCGGCCCGCCTACGCAGCGAAGCGCTGCTGCGCCCGCGCCCGGGCCTTCGCCGCCTCGGCCTCGCGATTCTTCGGCGGGGCCGTGGTGGTGAGGGCGCCGAGCAGATCCGCGGTCGCGGCGGCGACGGCCTCGACGGCGCGCTCGAACGGCGCCGCGTTGGCCTGCGACGGCGTCGTCGACCCGCTCACCTTGCGGACGTACTGAAGCGCCGCCGCGCGGATCTCCTCGTCGGTCGCCGGCGGGTCGAAGTTGTGGAGCGTCCTGATGTTTCGGCACATGCGGTCAAGCGTACCCCGCCCGACCGCGCAGCCAGGCACGACGTGGATGTCGATCACGCAGGCAGTGTTGAACGGGATTCAACGCTACCCTCCCTTCCGCGACGGTCCCGCTGGCACGCGAGAGGAGCACCACCATGGCGACGTCCGCCATCCCCGATCAGATCCCGGCAGACCAGATCTCCTACGAGGATCTCTACGCCCGCTGGGAGAAGGGCAACTGGTCGGCGACCGAGATCGACTTCGCCGAGGATCGCGAGCAGTGGCACGGCACCTTCACCGACCTCGAGCGCCGCGCCGCGCTGTGGAACTACGCCCTCTTCCTCCACGGCGAGGACAGCGTCGCCGACAACCTGTCGCCGTACATCGATGCCGCGCCCCGCGAGGAGCAGAAGTACTTCCTGGCCACCCAGCAGGTCGACGAGGCCCGCCACGCGGTCTTCTTCGCGCGCTTCATGCGCGACGTCGTGCAGGCCGGCCCGACCGTCGGCGACGTGCTCGCCGCCACCGCCCCCGAGCTGACCTGGGGCTTTCGCAAGGTCTTCGACCGTCTCGACCGCATGGCCGACGAACTGCGCAAGGACCGCTCCAAGCCCCAGCTTGCGGCGGCGGTCACGCTCTACCACCTCGTCATCGAGGCCTCGCTCGCCCAGCCGGGGCAGCACTTCATCGAGGACTACCTCGTCGCGCGCAACGTCCTCCCGGGCTTCCGCGGCGGGATGCGCAACGTCTCCCTGGACGAGCAGCGCCACATCGGCTTCGGCGTCAAGCTCCTGGCCGACCTCAACCGCGAGGATCCGGACGTCAAGCACGCCGTCGCCGCGCTCCTGCGCGAGGTGACGCCCTGGGCCACGGCCGTGTTCGTGCCGCCCGGCTGGGATGAGCGCTACGTCACGTGCTTCGGCTCGACCGTCGAGGAGGTCTTCTCCACCGGCGCGTCGTCGCTCGAGCAGAAGCTCCGCGCCGCGGGCCTCGCGCCCGAGACGCTGCCGGGGGGCGTCCCGATTCCGACCGACCTCGGCGATGCGGAGCGCGCCCGGCGGGGCGTGATGATGCTCAAGGGCCGCTATCTGGGCGAGTCGGGGCCCGTCGACCGCAACCCGGAGATGCTGGCGATCTACTTCGACTCGATCAGGCGTGCCGTGGACCCCGACGGCGTGCCGCGCGCGCCGATGACGGTCCAGTGGGCGTTCACCGACGCCGAGCCGTGGCACCTGCGGATCGACAACGGCGCGACCGCCGTGGGTCCGGGCCTGCGGTCCGACGCCGAACTGACGATCGTGACCTCGCTCGACGATTTCGTCGACGTCACCGCCGGGCGGGCGGATCCCCGCCGGCTCCTGCTGCGGGGCCGCATCCGGCCGAAGGGGAGCCTCGCGACGGTGTGGCGGGCGCGGCGGATCTTCGCCTGAGCGGCGTCCGACCGTATCCCCGTGGCGCCGCGGTCAGGCGGTCGTGCCCAGCTCCCCGGCCCGGATGCGGGCGGCCATGTCCGCGGACTCGGCACGATAGAACGTGCCGTCCTCGAACTCGATCACGGGGAGCAGGTGCTGGTGGGTCGCCGCCTCGATGTCCTTGCGGCGACTGCGCGGGAACGCCGGCTCCTTGACGATCTCGTAGTCGACGCCCTGTTCGTCGAGGGCCTTCTGGACCTTCCAGCACGCGTCCATGTCGGTGTGCAGGAACGTGAACGGGCAGCGGTGCAGCTTGACGGTCATGTGAACTCCTTCGGGTCGATCACGAGCGGTCGGTCAGCAGGGCCCGGGCGCACTCGATGGCGGCGCCCAGCGTCGCCGTCGTGTCGCTGCCGGGTTCGAGCAGGAGGCGCATCGAGAGGCCGTCGGCGAGCGAGAAGATGACGGTGGCCACGGCGTCGGCCTCGCCGTGGAGCACGAGCACCCCCTCGGCATGCTTGGCCTCGAGCTGGGCCGCGACCCGGGCGCGCATGCGGCGCGAGAGCTCCGCGACCTCCGTGGCGATCTCCTCGTTGCGCCGCGCCGCGCTGAAGAGCTCGAACCAGAGGCTGACGACGTCGCTGTCGCGGTCGATGAGCTCCTCGAGGCTGCGGACCAGCACGTCGATGAAGTCCTCGGCGGTGTGCGCGTCGGCCAGCGCTGCATCCAGCGCCGCGATGCGCAGGTCGCTGTCGCGGCGGACGACCTCGACGAGCAGGCGCTCCTTGGTCCCGAAGTAGTAGTGCAGCAGGCCGCGGGAGACCCCGGCCTCGCGCGCCACGTGGTCGAACGTCGAGCCGGCGGCGCCCCGGCGTGCGACGCTGGCGCGCATCGCCTCGACGATGCGCTGTGCCTTGTCACCGGCGAGATCCTTCGGGCGGCTGGCGGCCTCCATCGCGCAGCGATGCTAGACGGTGGCGCACCGCCTTGGCTGGCCGGCCAGCCGTGCGGGAGGCGCCGCGGAACGCGGCGAGGGCGCCCTGCGGGCGCCCTCGCGTGCGGCTGATGCAGGCGGCCGGGGTCAGGCCGGGGAGGCCGGAGCCTCCTCCGCCGGCTCGGCCGGCTCGGCCGGCTCGGCGGCGTCGGCCGCCGGGGCGGGCGCCGGCGTCGGCACGACCGGGGTGGTGGTCGACGTGTAGTCGAACTCCTCCTCGGCGCCGAACAGCGCGTCGAGCACCTTCTTGCGCAGGCCTTCGCTGAGCGCCAGCGCCGCGACGGCGCCGACGAGGCCGACGAGGAGCACGCGCCCGAGCCGCAGGCGGCGCCGCGGCTTGACCGGGCCCTCCTTGAGGGCTAGGCCGGCGTCGCGCAGCAGCTCGGCGGTGTCGCGCAGCTCGCGCTGGAGCTTCTTGTCCTCCAGCAGCGCCTTGGTCGGCGGCCTCCCGTTGTTCAAGCGGCCGTACGCCTTGCGCGACAGCGCGTACGCCTCCTGGATGTTCGCGCGAAGCTCGGCGTCCTGCATCAGGCGCTGGACCGCGGGGCTGTTGCGGAGCGCCCGGGCGGCCTCGCCGGCCTGAGCGATTCGCTCTTGTGCTGCCATGACTCTCCCTCGAACCGGTTGCTGGAGTTCCGCGGAGTCTAGCCGCCCGGGCGCCGCGCGGCGGCTGCGCCACCGGACGGTGCCCTGCGGCGGCCCGCCGGCCGGTCGCGCGGTGGGGCCGCGGCGGCGCCCGCAGCGCCCCGGTGCAGCGCGGCGGCGAGCACCTGCCCGATCTCCTCGACGAAGACGAACTCGAGGTCCTTGCGCAGGTGCTCTGGGATCTCGTCGGCGTCGGCTTGGTTGCGCGCCGGAGCGATCACCGTGCCGATCCCGTTGCGCTGGGCGGCGAGCGCCTTCTCCTTCAGGCCGCCGATCGCGAGCACCTGGCCGGTGAGGGTGATCTCCCCCGTCATCGCCACGTCGTCGCGCACGGGCTGCCCCGTCAGCAGCGAGACCAGCGCGGTCGCCATC
>CAZEKK010000097.1:0-9251 GCA_964512905.1 uncultured Solirubrobacteraceae bacterium | reverse complement strand
GCGCCGCGCACAGCGTCTCGGTGTCGAGGCGGAGGCCTGCGCAGATCTTCGCCACGCCGACGGGGTGGGTGATGAAGTCCTCGCCCGACTGCCGGCGCTGGTCGGCGTGGTGCTCGCAGGCGAACATGAACGCGGCGGTGACGCGGTCGCGGTCGACCGGGACGACCGCCTCCGCGGCGTGCTCCTCGACGATCGCGAAGAGGTCCGACAGCAGCTGACGCTCGTCGTCGGAGAGGTCCGCGAGGGCGTCGGCGGGGAGGGGCTCGTGCGGATGAACGATCGTGTCGACCGGGATGCGCGGGGCCCGCTCGCCGCCCGGATCGGCCCCCGCCCGGCGCGCCGGCCCATTGCCGGCGGCGCCGACCGGCCCGCCGTTCGCGAGCCCTCCGTTGGGAGCGGCGGCGCCGTTCGCTGGCCCGGCGCCGTGGGGCGCCGGCGGCTCGCGATCCTCGCGGGCGGCGTCTACGCCGCCAGTGCGACTGTCGCCCGGGTCAGGTATCGCTGCCCATCCTCGTATCGGCGCTGGGAATCCCGGTACGTGGCCGACTGCTCGAGATCGGTCCGGGCCGCGGCCAGGACCCGCGCCGCCATCCGGTCCTGGTCGAGGTGCACGAGCGACAGTTCGCTCAGGACCCGCAGGAGCCGGCCGGCCAGCGCCGGCGACCGGCCGTGGGCGCCGTCACCGCGCAGCAGCGCCGCGAGGGCGTCGCCCTGGGCTCCGCCGGCGTCGCGCAGGCCCCGGTACACCGCGGCCAGCGGTGCGCGAAGGCCGTGCTCCATCTCCTGGATCATCGCCACGAAGCGTAGCTCAGGCTCGCCCCAGGCAACGTGGGCGAACCCGGCCGCTCCGGCCCGCAGGAGGGAGTCCCGGTGGGCGTGCGCGGGCGGGTCGAGCGCCACCACGTGCCGGTAGGGCTCGGCGAGGCCGGGGTCGGCCTCGAGCGCGGCGTAGGCGCACAGCGCGAAGCCGCCCAGCCGCCCCTGCAGGCCGACGAGCCGCCGCGGGACGTCGGCGACGACGACCAGGACGGGCTCGCCGCTCGCGACCAGCGCCGCGATCGTGCCGGCCAGGCCGCGCCCCCGCCGGTCGACCGTCTCGCGCGCGCCGGTCGGAACCGGCGGCGGCCACGGCGCGGGGCCGGCGGTCGCCGCGGCGAACGCCCGCTCCAGGTAGGGACCGTCCTCCCCGAGCACGGCGATCGGCCCCGGATCGCTGGGCCGGGCCGATCCGAGCACGAGCCGCGGCTCGACGGCGCCCTGCCAGCGGTTGATCTCCAGGCGGAAGGTGGCATCTGCGGGCGGCGGAGCCCCGCCGCGCTCGGCCGGCTCGACCGGGAGGCGCGCGCCCGCGCCGAACGCAACCGCCCGGGCCCGTGCGCCGCCGGCCGTGACCGTGAAGCGGACGTGCTTGCCCTCCCCCATCGGCCGCGGGTCGCTCAGCGTGCAGGCGGGCACGAGCAGCACCGGCTCGGGGTTGCCCTCCCCGTGGGGCGCGAGGCGGGCCAGATCCTCGGCGAGGCCGATGCCGAGCACGTCGCCCGAGGCCACGGCATCCACCCGCTCGGCGGGCACGAGGTCCTCTGGGGCCAGGGCGGCGGCCGCGTGCGCCTCGAACGCCGCGCGGAAGGCGTCGACGTCGCCCGCGGCGATCTCCAGGCCCGCGGCGGCGCGGTGGCCGCCGTGGCGGCGCAGGAGCGGCGCGCAGGCGTGCAGGCCGGCGAGCAGGTCGAAGGCCGGGATCGAGCGCCCGGAGCCGGTGCCCGACGGGCCGTCGAGGGCGATGAGCACGGCGGGGCGGTGGCGGCGCTCGGCGATGCGGCTCGCGACGATCCCGATCACGCCCGGGTGCCACCCCTCCCCGGCGAGCACGTACGCGGGCCGGTCGCCGAGGTCGCGGGCCTGTGCCTCGGCCTCGAACAGGATCCGGGTCTCGACGTCGCGCCGCTCGGCGTTGAGCGCGTGGAGTTCGGCGGCGACCGCCTCGGCCCGGTCCGGATCCTCGGTGAGGGCGAGCTCCAGGCCCGCGTCGGCCCGCCGCAGCCGGCCCGCGGCGTTCAGGCGCGGCGCCAGGCGGAAGCCGACGGCGCGGGCGTCGAGGGTGCCGGGGTCGACCTGCGCGACCGCCATCAAGGCCCGCAGGCCCGGCTTGGCCGTGCCGGCCAGCGCCCGCAGCCCCTCGCGAACCAGGCGGCGGTTCTCGCCCACGAGCGGCACGCAGTCGGCCACGGTCGCGATGGCGACGAGGTCGAGGTCCTCGGCCAGCGCGTCCCGGTGGTCGACGCCCGCGGCCTCGGCGAGCGCCTGCGCGACCTTGTGGGCCACGCCGGCGGCGCAGAGGTGCGGGCAGGGATACCCGTTTAGCGCCGGATGCACGAGCGGCACGTCCGGCAGCACGCCGTCGGCCCGCGGGCGGTGGTGGTCGGTCACGACCACGTCCATTCCCGCCGCCCGCGCGGCGGCAACCTCGTCGACGGCGGTGACCGCGCAGTCCACCGTGACCAGCAGCCGGGTGCCGCGTGCCGCGAGGCGCTCCACGGTGGGCGCCGCGAGGCCGTAGCCGTCGTCGACGCGGCTCGGCAGGTGCCAGTCGGCGTCGGCGCCCAGGCGCCGCAGCGATCGGATCATCACGGCCGTCGAGCAGATGCCGTCGGCGTCGTAGTCGCCGTGGACGGTGATGCGCGTGCCCGCCTCGACGTGGCGCAGGATCAGCGCGACGGCGTCGCCGATCCCCGCGAACGCGCCGGGATCGTGCCGGTCGGCGGCGGCGAGGAACGCCCGCGCGGCGCCCGGGTCGGCCATGCCGCGGCGTACGAGCACCTGCGCGAGCACGTCGCTGATCCCCAGCGCCCGTTCGAGCGCGACGACGGCGCCGACGTCGCACGGCGCGACGTCGAGGCGCGGGGGCAGGCGGCCGGTGGGGGCGAGATCGTCCACGGCCCCCGAATGTAGGGCGGCCCCGGGACGGAACGACCGGCGACGGGCGGCGTGACGCAGGAGCGGCGCCGTCAGCCCGCGAGCCAGGCGTGCGACGAGGCCGTCAGCATCGCCTCGGCCTGGGCATCGGTCACGCCCAGGTCCTTGAGCTGCGGGATGACCGTCTCGACCACGAAGGTCAGCGACCAGTCTGGAGCGAGCTGGGCCACCATCTCGTCGGGGAACCAGTCGAAGCGCCCGGCGGTCGCATCCTGGGAGAGCACGATCCGCTCGGCGTGGCCGCGGCGGCACAGCTCGGCGGTGGTCGCGTTGCGCTGCGCGGTCGGGAGGATGATGTCGAGGCCGTAGCGGTCGGCGCCGATGAAGACGCCGCGAGCGAGCACCGCCTCGATGTAGTCGAGGTCGTCGGTGTCGCCGGTATGGGCGATCTGCACGCGGCCGAGGTCCACTCCTTCTTCGGCGAAGAGGTCGCAGATCTCCAGGCCCCGGCGGGTCGCGGGGTGCGAGTGGGCCATGATCGGCGCACCGGTGCGCCGGTGCGCGCGGGCGATGGCCCGCAGGATCTTGTCGACGTCGTCGACGATGCCGGGCTCGTCGACCGCGCACTTCAGGAAGTGGGCACGGATCTCGGTGCCCTGGATCCCCTGCTCGAGGTCGCGCACGAACAGGTCGGCGAGCGCGTCGGGCTCGAGCGCCTGGAAGTACTCGGGCAGGAAGCGGTAGTGCTGGCCGTAGACGCCGGTCGCCGGCACGACGTGGATGCCGGTCGCCTCCGCGACCCGGGCCATGAAGCGGATGTCCCGGCCGAGGTCCATGACCGTCGGGTCGACGATCGCGGCGATCCCCTGTTCCTGGACGGCGCGCACGTTCGCGACCGCACGCGCGAAGCTCGCCTCCTCGTCGTACAGGTGCGGGAACTGGCGCTCGAGCTGGTCGGAGCGGATCTGCAGGTGCTCGTGGCCGAGCGTCCGTCCGAGCGCCGACACCGGCACGGGGCCGGCCGTGGTCTGGACGGCGCTCACGCCGCGGCGGCCTTCTCGCGCCGGGCGCCCTCGAAGTAGACGGCGGCGATGCCCGCGATGGCGCCCGGAATCGCCTCGACGGCGGTGAGCAGCGTGATGTCGTCCGGTCCCGGCACGGTGAAGCCGCTGATGGCCAGCCCGAAGACGATCGACCCGACAAGCGCTCCGAGGAACGCCCCCACGATTCCGCCCCAGAAGCGGTCCGGGAGGAAGATCGTGAAGTGCCAGAGGGCCAGGCCGGTCATGACCCACGCGAGCATGCCCATCAGCGGCTCCTCCCGTGGCGGCGGTTGCGCGGGCGCTTGGGCTTTGGCTTGGCGCCGGCCACGCGCCCGTCCAGCTCCTCGGGGGTGGCGTCGGGCGCCGGGACGACGTCGCCGGACTCGTCGGCGCCGTCCGTGCCGGCGGCCGGAACGGGCGCGCCCGGGGCGCTCGTCGGCGGGGCGGGCTTGGCGGCGGTGGCGCCGGGGGCACGCGGCGCCGGCCGGGTGCTCGTCGCGCGGCCCTTCGGACCCGCGCGCCGGCCCTGGCCCGCCGCCGGGGCGCCGCCGGGCGCGCCGTCGTCGACCCCGAGGTCGGCCACCAGCTCGTCGAACTCCTCCGCCGAGATCTCCTCGGGCTGATCGGAGCTCATGGTGCGCCGCCGGCCGCGGCGGCGGCGCTCGGCGGACGACGGCGTGACGTCGATGGGCGCGCCCGCGGTCGCCACGGCGTAGGCCGGGACGAGGCCGTCGTTCTCCTTCCTGATGCGCGCGATCCGCTGGACGTAGACCTTCTCGCGCTCCTTCCAGTGGGTCAGCACCGGCGAGGCGATGAAGATCGACGAGTAGGTGCCCGACAGCGTGCCGATGAAGAGCGCCAGCGCGAACGCCTGCAAGGTCTCGCCGCCGAACAGCAGCAGCGACAGGATCGGCAGCAGGGTGCAGAAGCTCGTGGCCAGCGAGCGGCCAAGCACCTCGCTCATCGAGCGGTTGACGATCTGGGAGAACGCCGCCCGCGGCATCCGCGGCACGTTCTCGCGGATCCGGTCGAACACGATGATCGTGTCGTAAAGCGAGTAGCCGAGGATCGTGAGCAGCGCGGCGACAGTCGCTGTGGTCACCTCCGCGCCGACGAGAGCGTAGATGCCCGCGGTGATCAGGAGGTCGTGCATCAACGCGATCAGCACGGGCACGGCGTACTTCCACTCGAACCGCAGCGCGATGTAGATGGAGATCACCAGGAGCGAGGCGATGATCGCGATGAGCGCGCTGTTGGCGACCTGCTGGCCGAACGTCGGGCCGATCGACGTGACCTGGAAGTCCTCGCCGATGCCGAACTGGCGGTCGAGGCGGTCCCGGACCTCCTGCACCTGGTCCGGCTTGAGCGTGGAGGTCGAGATCTGGAACTCGGTGGCCCCGTCGGCGGTCTCCACCCGCTGGATCTTCGCGTCGCCGAAGCCCTGCGCCGCGACGACGGTGCGCACGTCGTCCTCCGTCGCCGGCTTGACCAGGGTCGTCTTGATCCGGGTGCCCGACTCGAAGTCGATGCCGAAGTTCAGGCCCTTGCCGGCGACGGCGAAGGCGCCGATCAGCAGGATCACGCCGGACATCGAGAAGAACCACTTCGAGGCGCCCATGAAGTCGTAGCGAAAGCGGTGCTTCTGCTCGCCGGCGCCCAGCGCCGACGGGCGCGCGAGCAGCCGCGAGTTGCCGATCGTGCCGAGGATCGCCGAGGTCGCCAGCACCGCCGTGAACAGCGACACGATGACGCCGATGCCCAGCGTGAAGGCGAAGCCCTTGAC
This sequence comes from uncultured Solirubrobacteraceae bacterium, assembly GCA_964512905.1. Classification (GTDB taxonomy): domain Bacteria; phylum Actinomycetota; class Thermoleophilia; order Solirubrobacterales; family Solirubrobacteraceae; genus CANJIV01. The sequence continues at coordinate 3,512 of CAZEKK010000097.1, read as the reverse complement.
GCCCGCCGTGGCGAGGACGAAGAGGATGAACGCCGTCATCACGGTGACGACGTTGGCGTCGATGATCGCCGACAGGCCCTTCTTGTAGCCCTGGGCGATGCCGCGCGGAATCGACGCCCCGGCGCGGATCTCCTCCTTGATGCGCTCGAAGATGACGATGTTGGCGTCCGCGGCGACCCCGATCGTGAGGATCAGGCCCGCGATGCCCGGCAGCGTCAGCGTGATCGGGATCAGCTTGATCAGCGCGAAGAAGTAGATCGCGTAGATCCCGAGGCACACGACCGCGATCAGGCCGAGCACGCGGTAGAAGACCAGCAGGAACAGCGCGACGATCGCGAAACCGATGAGGCCCGCGGTGAGGCCCTGGTCCAGCGCCTCCTGCCCGAGCGTCGCCGAGACCTGCGACTGGCTGATCAGCTCGAGCTTGACCGGCAGCGCACCGATCTTGAGCAGCTTGGCGAGGTCCTGGGCGCTCGTGATCGTGAAGCCGCCTTCGATGCTCGCGCCGGTGCGGCCGTCGATGCCGTCGGGGTTCTGCGTGAAGTCGATGAAGGGCGCCGTGATGACCTGCCCGTCGAGGACCGCCGCGAAGTGCTGGAAGGCGTTCTGGGGCGAGGTGCCCGGCACCTGCTGGGCCTGGCCACGCTGGGCGATCTCGCGGGTGACGGCCTGCCACGCCTTCTGGCCCTTGTCGGAGAACTCGAAGGTGACGATCGGCTGGCCGGAGCCGCCGGGGCCGTTGTCGAAGTTCTGCTCGGGGTTGCGCAGATCGGTCCCCGAGAGCGCCGGGTCGTCGTTGAGCACGTAGTAGCGGTCCGGGGTGCCCTTCGGCGCGTTGTCCGGCTGCTCGGCCTTGACGATCACCGTCCCCTGCTTGACCTGCACCGCCTTGCTGCCCGGGGGCGCTGGCTTCTCCGCGGTCAGGTCGGCCTCGGTGTCCTCGGGGCCGACGAGCACCTTCTTCTTCTCCGGGTCGACGAGGTACCACTGGGCGCCCGTGCTGGCGTTGCCGCGCTTCTGCTCGGGCCGTTTGGAGGCGCGGATGACCGCGTCGTAGAAGCTCAGCGAGCCCGGCGCGCCCGCCTGACCGGCGCTCGGGCCGCCGGTGACGTTGGCGTTGGTCGGGTCGGGCTTGCCGTCGGGCCCGATGACGTTGGCCTCCCAGTCGTAGAAGAAGAGCTGGGCGACCCGGCCGACCTGCGCGATGGCCCGCTTGGCGTCGGTCGTGCCGGGGAGGCCGACCGAGATCTGGTCGCGGCCCGACCGCTGGATCTCCGGCTCGGCGACGCCGAGGGCGTCGACGCGTTCGCGCATGATCTCCAGCGAGCGGTCGATGGCCTCCTGGGTGATCTCGGGCTGCTGCGGGGTCGGCTTGGCCTGGTAGACCAGCTCGACGCCGCCCTGCAGGTCGAGGCCGAGGCGGGTCGGCTTCGTGAAGATGACGACGAGGGAGGCGACCAGCAGCCCGACGACGAGCAGCAGGATGAAGCCGTTGCGGCGGCGGTCGGTCATGCGCCGGGCAAGGGTACCCGGAGTCCGGCGCCCGTGGCGCGGCCGGGTCCGGAGACCGTCAGTTCTGCGGGGTCAGGACGACGAGCAGGCCGCCGTCGTCGTCGTAGGCCGGGAAGAGGTCGGCGACCGCGCGGGCGGGCAGGTCGCCTTCGGCGTTGACCTCCACCGGCTTGCCGAGCTGGCGCACGCCCCACTCGAGCACGGTGGCGACGTGGTTGGACCCGTCGTCGAACTTCAGGCCCAGGACGTCGTCGACCGGCCGGCCGATGACCTGCTCCTCGCGCAGCCCCGTCAGCTCCTTGGAGCCGCGGCCCATGCCGATCAGGCGCGCCTCCTGGTCGAAGACGAAGAAGGCCGCGTTGGGGGCCGGGTAGTAGTCGTCGAGGAGCTCGAACAGGAAGCCGAACCCGCACTTCGAGCACGCCTTGGCCTGGCGGCGGAAGCCGGCGGTCCGGTCGGTGGCGGTCGAGCGGTTGCCGCACGAGGGACAGATGAAGTGGACGGCCATGGCGGTCACGGAAGGATAGAGAAGCCGCGGCTGGCGCCCGCCGCCGCAGCCGGCGCGCAGAGCGCTGGCCTCAGAAGAGGCTCGCCGGCCCGTTCGCCGGCGGTTCGAGGCCGAGATGACGCCAGGCGCTCGCGGTCGCCACGCGGCCGCGCGGCGTGCGGGCCAGCAGGCCGGCCTGGACGAGGTACGGCTCGTACACGTCCTCGATCGTGTCGGCCTCCTCGCCGATCGCCGCCGCGAGCGTCGACAGCCCGACTGGGCCGCCGCCGAACTTCCGGCAGACCGTGGCCAGGATCTCCCGGTCGAGGCGGTCGAGCCCCTCACCGTCGATCTCGAGGAGGTCGAGCGCCTCGGCGGCGATCGCCGGCGTGATCGCGCCGGCGTGGTGCACCTCGGCGACGTCGCGCACGCGCCGCAGCAGCCGGTTGGCGACGCGCGGCGTCCCGCGCGAGCGCTCGGCGATCGCCACCGCCCCGCGCGCGTCGATCTCGACGCCGAGGATCGCCGCCGACCGCTCCACGATCGTCGCGAGGTCGTCGGGGCCGTAGGGGTCGAGGCGGTGCTGGAGGCCGAAGCGGTCGCGCAGCGGCGTCGTGAGCAGGCCGGCCCGGGTGGTGGCGCCGACGAGCGTGAACGGCGGGAGGTCGAGCGTCACGACCCGCGCCCCGGCGCCCTGGCCGACCGTGATCGGCAGCTGGCGGTCCTCCATCGCCGGGTAGAAGGTCTCCTCGAGCGCCCGCGGCAGGCGGTGGATCTCGTCGACGAAGAACACGCTGCGCGGCTCCAACGCGGTGAGGAACGCCGCCACGTCCCCCTTGCGCTCGAGCGCCGGCCCGGCCGTCTGCACGAACGGCACCTCGAGCTCGGCGGCGACGATCTGCGCCAGCGAGGTCTTGCCCAGGCCCGGCGGGCCAGCGAGCAGGAGGTGGTCGAGCGCCTCGCCGCGAGCCGCCGCCGCCTCGATCGCGACGGCGAGCTGCGCCTTGACGGGCGCCTGCCCGACGAAGTCCGCGAGCCGGCGCGGGCGCAGGGAGCGGTCGAGGTCGTCCTCGGGCAGCGACGCCGGCGTCTGGATGCGCTCGTGGGCCGCCAGCGCGGCGTCGGGGGTGCGGATGCGGGCGCCGTCGGTCACGGCCGCGCCGACCGCAGGGCGTGCGCGATGAGGGCCTCGGCGCTGCCGTCTGGCGGCGCGTCGTCGAGCAGCCGGTCGGCCTCCTGGTGGGTGAAGCCCAGGCCGAGGAGGCCGTCGCGGGCCAGCATCCGCGGATCGTCGCCGCGGCTGACCACGATCGCGGCCGCGCCGCCGCCGGGCGCGACCTTCTCCCGCAGTTCGACGATGATCCGCTCGGCGGTCCGCTTGCCGATGCCCGGCACGGCCTGGAAGCGGGCGGCATCCCCGGCGGCCAGCGCCCCGATCAGCTCACGCGGCGACCCGCCGCTCAGGACGGCGAGCGCGACCTTCGGCCCGACCGACTGCACGCCGATGAGCAGC
>CAZEKK010000096.1:5852-9281 GCA_964512905.1 uncultured Solirubrobacteraceae bacterium | reverse complement strand
CCGCTACTCCTCGGGCGCCTGGCCCTCGTCCTCGTACTCCGGGAGGTTCTTGATGCCCTCCCGGGTGCGCCACTTCGAGTAGTTGTCCTCCATCGCGTCGATCAGCTCCCGCATGAAGAGGGGGGAGAGGTTGACGCGCGAAACCACCACGCCCGGGATCTCCTCCTCCTCGACCTCGTGATCGACGCGGGCGAAGGTGATCGTGAACTCGTAGTCCGAGTGGCTCACGTTCGCGAAGTTCGCGTAGTGCCCGGCCATCAATTCGGGCGAGAAATGGATGTTGATCTGGCGCTCTGCGCCGCTGTCCCCGTTGGCCATCGGGCTAGTATCGCAACCCGTGCGGTACCTCGTCCTCGCCGTCGGCCGCCTGCGCCCGCCGTACCAGGACGACGTGAGCCACTACCAGAAGCTCCTGGCCGGCCACGCGAAGGTCGAGGTGGTCGAGGTCCGCGAGGACGAGCAGGTCGCCCGCCGGATCCCCGACCGCTCCTACACGGTGCTGCTGGACCGCGACGGCCGGGAGCTCGACAGCGTCGCCTTCAGCCGCTTCCTCGAAGACCGGCGCCAGCGCGGCCTCGACGTCTGCTTCGTGATTGGCGGGCCGCAGGGCCTCGACCTGCGCTGCGACGAGAAGCTGTCGCTCGGGCCGATGACGCTGCCGCACCAGCTCGCCCGGGTCGTGCTGCTCGAGCAGCTCTACCGCGGCCACAAGATCCTCGCCGGGGAGCCCTACCACTACTGATGGCGGGCCGCGGGCGGCCATGGACGCTGCGCGAGGCGCCCGGCCGGCTCCTCGATCGCGCCGTGCCGCGCTACGCCGACGAGGAGCTGCGGACGTTCGCCATCCGCTTGCTCAAGCTCGGCGGGATCGTCCTCGGGCTGCTCGCCGCCGGCACGATCGCCTTCGTCGCCACGGCCGGCACGTCGGTGTGGAACGGGTTCGTGCTCGCGCTCGACACCGTCGCGACGGTGGGCTCGATCCCGGCGCCGACCGGCACCGGGCCGGAGATCGTCAAGGTCGTGCTGATCGTGCTCGGCGTGGGTACGCTGTTCTACGCGCTCGTGACGGTGACCGAGTTCGTGGTCCGCGGCCGGCTCGCCGATCTGCTCGGGGCCCGGCGGGCGCAGCGCATGATCGATTCGCTCTCCGACCACTGCATCGTCTGCGGCTACGGCCGCGTCGGCCGCCAGGTCACCCGCGACCTCGCGGCAGCCGGGGCGGCGTACGTGATCGTGAGCAGCGACCCGAAGCGGCGCGCCGACGCCGTGAAGGCCGGCGACGGCGACCGGTTCATCCTCGGGGCCGCCTCCGAGGACGAGGTGCTCCTGGCGGCCGGGGTCGAGCGGGCGCGCTCGCTGCTGGCCTGCGTCGACTCCGACGCCGAGAACATCTTCCTCACGCTGACCGCGCGCGGGCTGAGCGACCGGGTCGAGATCGTCGCCCGGGCCGCCGCCGAGGCGTCGGTGCCCAAGCTGCGGCGCGCGGGCGCCGACCGCGTCGTGTCGCCGTACGAGCTCAGCGGCGCCGAGATGGCCCGGCTGGCGCTGCATCCGAACGTCCCGGCCGAAGTCGACGTCGCTCCGGAGTACCGGCTCGAGGAGATCGAGGTCGTGGCGGGATGCCAGGCGGAGGGGTCGGCGCTCGGCGACGTCCGCGGCGGCGCGATCGTGGTGGCGATCCGCCGGTCGGACGGGACGACGCGGCCTCATCCTGGCGGCGCCACCGTGCTCGCCCCCGGCGACGTGATCGTCGCGATGGGGCCGACGGCGGTGATGGGGCGCCTCGAGCGCCGCCTCGGTCCGGCCGCCGGCGCCGCGCCGCGGTAGGGGCGGCCGCCCTGGCGTCCGGCGTGGCTTCGCGCCGCCGGGCCCCGCGCCGCCGCGCGCCGCTACGGTTCGGGCCGTGACTCCGCTCGACGACCTGCGCGCCGCCGTCGAGGCGGCGGCGTCCGACCTGCGCCCCGCGGGCGCGGCGCCCGGGGCGCTGCCGACGCTCGAACAGCCGCGCCGGGCCGAGTTCGGCGACTACGCGACGAACGCGGCCATGCTGCTGGCGCCGGTGCTCGGCGCGCCGCCGCGGGAGATCGCCGAGCGCCTGGGCGGGGTGCTCGGGGAGCGGCTCGGGCCGGCGCTGCAGCGGTCCGACGTGGCCGGCCCGGGCTTCCTCAACCTCGTCCTCTCGGATGGCTGGCACCGCGACGGCCTCGCCGCCGTCCTCGGCGCCGGGACGACCTTCGGCGCGGCGACGGCCACGCACCCGGAGCGGATCCTCGTCGAGTTCGTCTCGGCGAACCCGACGGGCCCGCTCACCGCTGCCGGCGGGCGCCACGCGGCCTACGGCGACGCGGTCGCCCGCCTGCTCGCGCACGCCGGCCATGCCGTCGAGCGCGAGTTCTACGTCAACGACTTCGGCTCCCAGGTCACGCGGCTCGGCGAGTCGATCCAGGCGCGGGCGCGCGGCGAGGAGGTCCCCGAGGACGGGTACGCCGGCGACTACGTCAAGGACCTGGCCGCGCGAATCCCCGCGGCAGCCGACGGCGATCCCGCCGAGATCGCGCAGGCTGGCGTCGCGCTGATGCTCGAGCAGATCTCGGCGACGCTCGCGCGCTTCGGCGTGACCTTCGACACCTGGTTCTCGGAGCGGTCGCTGCACCTGGGGGATCCGACGCCGGTGGCCGCGGCGTTCGGCACGCTCGGCGAGGCCGGGGCGACCTACGAGTCCGAGGGCGCGACCTGGCTGCGGACCTCGGCGCACGCCGACGACAAGGATCGCGTCCTGCGCCGCTCGACCGGCGAGCACACCTACTTCGCCTCGGACATCGCCTACCACCTCGACAAGCGGGCCCGCGGCTTCGACCGCATGATCGACGTCTGGGGCGCCGACCACCACGGCTACGTGCCGCGGATGAAGTCGTCGTTCGCGGCACTGGGCGACGATCCGGACCGCCTCGAGCTCGTGATCATGCAGTTCGTCAACGTCATCGAGCGCGGCGAGCGGGCGTCGATGTCCAAGCGCCGCGGGGAGTTCGTGACGCTCGACGACCTCGTCGACCAGATCGGCGTGGACGCGGCGCGGTTCTTCCTGCTGCAGCGCTCGCACGACACGACGGTCGACCTCGACCTCGACCTCGCGCGCGAGCGCTCGAACGACAACCCCGTCTACTACGTCCAGTACGCCCACGCCCGGATCGCCTCCCTGCGGGCCAAGGCCGGGGAGGACCGCGTGGCGGCGGCGCTCGCGCAGGGCGGGGGCGACGGCGGCGGCGAGCCGCTGCACCCCTCCGAGCGGGTGCTGATCCGCAAGCTCCTGGCCTTCCCGGGCGAGTGCGCCGAGGCCGCCGAGCGCCGCGCTCCGCACCGGATCACCGTCTACGCGCTCGAACTGGCCCAGGCCTTCACGGCGTTCTACCGCGACTGCCAGGTGGTCGG
>CAZEKK010000096.1:0-5752 GCA_964512905.1 uncultured Solirubrobacteraceae bacterium | reverse complement strand
GTGGCGCCGAGGAAGGCGACGATCACGTCCTCGGCGGTCTTGGCGCCGATGACCCGTGCGCCGATGCACAGGACGTTGACCGCGTCGTGCTGGACGCCCTGGGCGGCGGTGTAGTGGTCGTGGATCGAGCAGGCCCAGATGCCGGGGATCTTCGAGGCGGCGACCGCGACCCCGGCGCCCGAGCCGCAGACGAGGATCCCGCGCTCGGCCTTCCCGGCCACGACGGCGCGGCCGACGGCGAGCGCGTAGTCGGGGTAGTCGACCGGCTCGGCCGAGTTCGTGCCGAGGTCGATCGGCTCGTGGCCGGCAGCCCGGACCACGGCGAGCACCGTGTCCTTGAGCTCGAAGCCGGCATGGTCGAATCCGCAGGCCACCTTCATCGTGATCCCTCCTGGTGTTGAAGCTCCTCCCGGGCCATGAGCGCGGCGCCGAGGACCCCGGCGGCCACGCCGTGGCGGGCGGCCCGGATCTCGGTGCGCGTGCCGACGCCCGGCAGGACGTACTGAAGCGCCGTCGCCCGCGCCGGGCCGATCAGCAGCTCCCCGGCGCGCGACACGCCTCCGCCGACGGCGACGACCTCGGGGTCGAAGGTGTTGATCGCGTTGGCGATTCCCACCCCGAGCCGGCGGCCGAGGAGCGCCACGAGCGCGACCGCGACCGGGTCGCCCGCCTGTGCCGCGTCGACCGCGTCGGGGCCCAGCACCTCCTCGCCGGCGGCGAGCGCGCGGCCGAGCGCCGAGCCCGGCTCGTCGCGGGCCGCCCGGGCGGCGAGGCGGTCGAGTTCGGTGCCGGCGGCCAGCGCCTCCAGCGATCCGGGCTGCGGGAAGCGGCCCCGGGCGGGGGCGACGCCGCCGGCGACGTCGAGCCCGATCAGCGTGTGCCCGATCTCGGCCGCCGCGCCGGTCGCGCCGCGGTAGACGCGCCCGCCGAGCACGAGGCCGCCGCCGACGCCGGTGCCGACCGTGAACATGACCAGGTGCTGGGTCGCCAGGATCCCCCGCTCGTCGTGGGCCTCGGCGAAGCCGGCGACGGTCGCGTCGTTGTCGACGAACACGGGCAGGCCGAGGCGCTCGGCCAGCACCCGGCGCAGCGGCACGTCGGCCAGCGGGATGTTCACGCTGGCGCGCGCGGTGCCGGTGGCGAAGTCCACCGTCGAGGGCACGCCGATTCCGACCGCGCCGTCGCCCGGGGCGCGGACGCGGTCGACCGCGGCGGCGATCTGCCCGACCAGCGCCTCGGAGCCGGCCTTCTCGGTCGGCTCCTGGAAGGCCGGCGCCAGCACGCCGGCCTCGAGGCGCGCGACCGAGACCTTCGTGCCCCCGATGTCGACGCCGATCGTGGCGGCGGGCGAGCCCGCGGCGCCGGCCACGCCTACGAAGGCCCTTCACGAAGACCGGGGCGGTCTCCATCGTGAAGCACCGTCATGCCTCCAGCCGGGAGGCGGACAAGGTCTCCTGCTCGCGCGCCAGCTCCTGGTCGGCGCGGATCACGTGCATGACCGCGTTGATCTGGGCCAGGTGGGTGAACGCCTGCGGGAAGTTCCCGAGGTGGCGTCCGGTGCGCGCGTCGATCTCCTCCGCGTACAGGGAGAGCGGGCTGGCGTACCCGAGCAGCTTCTCGCAGAGGTCGCGCGCGCGCCGGGTCTCGCCGATCTCGGCCAGGGCCGAGACGAGCCAGAACGAGCAGATCGCGAAGGTCCCCTCCTCGCCGGCGAGCCCGTCGTCGGTCTGTTCGACGCGGTAGCGCAGGACGAGGCCGTCCTCGGTCAGTTCGTCGGCGATCGCCAGCACGGTGGCCCGGATGCGGGGGTCGTCGGGCGGCAGGAAGCGCACGAGCGGCGCCATCAGCAGTGACGCGTCCAAGGCGGTGGTGTCGTAGTGCTGGGTGAACACCCCGCGCCCGTCGACGCCGTTGGCGCAGATGTCGGCGTGGATCTCGTCCGCGACGGCCTGCCAGCGGTCGACGCGCTCGCGGTCCTCGCGCAGACGGGCCAGCCGCGCGCCGCGGTCACACGCGACCCAGCACATCATCTTGCTCTGGGTGAAGTGCTTGGGCTCGCCGCGCACCTCCCAGATTCCCCGGTCGGGCAGGCGCCAGTTCTCGATCGCCGCCTCGACCTGGTGCGTGAGCATCCGCCACGAGCCCTCCGAGAGGTAGTCGCGCGACTTCGTGTGCAGGTAGACCGAGTCGAGCACCGCGCCCCACATGTCGTGCTGGCGCTGGTCGTAGGCGCCATTGCCGACGCGCACGGGCCGGGCGCCCTCGTAGCCGTCGAGGTGGTCGAGGATCTCCTCGGTGAGGACCTTCTCCCCGCCGATGCCGTACATGATCTGCAGGTCGTCGCCGGCCTCGGCGGCGACGTCGGCGATGAAGTAGTAGAAGTCGTTGGCCTCCCAGTCGTAGCCGAGGGTGTAGAGGCCCCAGAGCATGAACGTGGAGTCGCGGATCCAGGTGAAGCGGTAGTCCCAGTTGCGCTCGCCGCCGGGCGTCTCGGGCAGCGAGGTGGTCGCGGCGGCGCACATCGCGCCGGTGGGCGCGTAGGTCAGCCCCTTCAGGGTCAGCGCCGAGCGCTGGAGGTAGTTCTTCCACGGGTGGTCGGGGAAGTGGCCGTGGGAGAGCCACTCGTGCCAGTAGTCGGCGGTCCGGACCAGGCGCTCGTAGGCATCGTCGTAGGTCTTGGGGCCCTCGTGGTCGGACCAGGAGAGCGAGACGAACGCGGTGTCCCCGTCGCGCAGCCGGGTCCGCGCCCGGGCCCGCGAGCCCTCGAAGCCGATGCGCAGGTCGGTGTTGAGCTTGATCTCGTGGGCGCCGCCGGCGCCGCGGGCCACCGCCTCGTGGTAGCCCGCGCCGGTGTACTCCCATTCGGCGTGCACGCGGCCGTAGCCGAACTTCGGCTCGCAGTCGAGGTTCATCTCCACCGAGCCGTTGACGCAGCGGATCAGCCGCAGCAGCACGTGGTCGGCGTCGTAGTCGGTCGGCGAGCGCCGGTGGGTGTGGGAGCGCTCCTGCTCGTGGTGCCAGGGGCCGACGCACAGGACGTCGCGCACGATGCAGAAGCCGGTGTCGGTGCCCCACGTCGTCTCGAGCACCATCGTCCCGGGCAGGTAGCGGCGGCCCGCCGGGACGGTCACGCCGGCGGGACCGATGCGGAAGTAGCCGGCGTCGCGGTCCAGCATCGAGCCGAAGACGCTCGGGCTGTCCATGCGCGGCAGGCACATCCACTCGATCGTCCCGCTCGGGGCGACGAGCGCCGTGCTCTCGCAGTCCGACAGGAATCCGTAGTCGGCGATCGGGGGGAACGGGCTGCCCCCGAGCGGCACGTCGCCGACGACGCGCCTCACCGGCCGCCTCCGTGCGCCGGCCGCCTCACGATCCCGCGTCCAGTCCGGCGGCGGCCGCCGGGTCGAGCAGCACCGTCAGGGTGCCCGGGTCGGGCCGCACGTGGGCCGACGGCGCGGACGGGTCGGGCGGCGACCCGAAGGCGCGCGCGACCGCCTCGGCCTTGGCCGCTCCTTCGATCAGGAACACGACCTCCCTGGCGGCGTTCAGCGCCGGGAAGGTCAGCGTGATGCGCGGCACGAACGGATCGAGGCCGGGCTCGGGCACCCCGACGACCGCCTGGTCGGTGACGGTCAGCGCGGGCTTGCCGGGGAACAGCGAGGCCGTGTGCCCGTCGCTGCCGATGCCCAGGAGGACGAGATCGAGCGCAGGGATGCCATCGCCGAAGACGGCGCGCAGCGTCTCGGCGTAGGCGCCGGCGGCCGCCTCGTACCCCTCCTCGCCGTGGATGCGGTGGACGAGCGGCGCCCGGCCGGAGATCCGGTCCAGCAGCGCCTCGCGCGCCAGGCGGAAGTTCGAGCGCTCGTCCTCGGGCCCGACTGCGCGGTCGTCGCCGAACCAGAGCGTGGCGGCGGACCAGTCGTCGAGCAGCGTGGCCGCGCGCTCGTAGGCGGCGCGCGGCGTCGATCCTCCGGCGAGCGCGATGTGGCCGCCGGCGCGCGCGGCAGCCGCGAGTCGTTCGGCGGCCGCGCCGGCGGGGTCGTCGGTGATGGTGATGCGGGGTTCGGTCACGAGGTCATGTGGGTCGCGGCGGCCAGCGCGGGGCCATAGGTGCGGTCGCGCAGGAGCGCCTGGCGGATGCCCTCGCCGAGGATGCCGCCCTCGCCGCGGGAGGAGCCGAGAACCGTCCACTCCGATTCGGTCCCGTCGCGGTGGCGGCGGCGTTCGGTGAGGCCGCCGTCACCCCGCTCGAGGGTGATGCCCGAGCCGTAGGCGGTCTCGATGGAGATGCTGGCCAGGCCGGGAACGCCCTGCTCGGGCGCCGGCTGCACCGTGAGGCGGACGTCTTGGCGGCGGCCGTGGGCGGTTCCGGTGTGGATGCCCTGGCGCGCCACCATCTCGCTCGGCCGCCAGCCCAGGCGCGACGACATCCAGCCGAGCAGCATCAGCCCCGCCGCTGCCGAGTCCGGCCGGTGGCGCACGGTCACGGCTTCGATGGTGTGCAGCTCCTGCCGGCGCTCGGGAGGGTCGAAGGCGCCGGCCACGCGCTCGCGCCAGGGCGTCGAGCGCAGCCACGAGAGGTCGACGACGCGGGCGCGCTGGGTGAGCTGGGAGGCGCGGCGCAGGGCGGCCGGCACGTCGGGATCGTCGAGCGAGTCGATCATCACGACCTGCGCGATGCGCAGGAGAGCGTCGACGGCCTGGTGGTGGCCGTGGGGCGCCCACACGACGGTCGCGAGGTCCGGGACCACGAGCGGGTCGACGATCGAGTCGAGGTGGGCGAGGTGGCGCTCGCCGCAGGCGATGCCGACGCTCTCGCGCCCCAGGACGTACCCGCTGGGGCCGACGCGGTTGTCGCCGGACACCGTGGCCATTGCGGCCAGGCTCTCGCGGCCCTCCTCGACCGCGCACAGGATCGTGCGCGACGGGTGGTACTGGCCGATGCGGTCGAGCCGGTTCTCGATCTCGCCGCGCCACTGGCGATCGCAGACCACGACGAGGTTGATCACCCGCGCGGGGACGTAGGACTCGGTCTCCTCGTGGCGGCGCTTCAGGAGCCGGCGCAGGGCGGACTCGATCTCGGCGGGCGTCGTCTCGAGCGAGCCCCAGACGTCGTCGGTGACGGCGGGGCCGGCGTCTGCCACGGAGGCGTGATCGGGGGGAGGGGACACTAGATCGCCCTCCACGCCGAGCCGCCGCGCAGGAGCTGGTTGGCCTCCGCCGGGCCGGGCGCGCCTGCCGGGTAGTGCGCGACCGGCGCGGCGCCGTCGGCCCACGCCGACAGGATCGGGTCGCAGATGCGCCACTGGGCCTCGACCTCGTCGTCGCGGGTGAACAGCGTCGCCTCGCCGCGCATCGCGTCGAGGATCAGCCGCTCGTAGGCCTCCGGCGACTGGGAGATGAACGACGAGCCGTAGAGGAACTCCATGTTCACCGGGCGGATGCTCATCCGCGTGCCCGGGATCTTCGCGCCGAGCTTCAGCGAGACGCCCTCGTTGGGCTGCAGGGTGAAGACGAGCTGGTTGGGCTCGATGCCTGTGCTCTGCTCGCCCTTGAACGCGAGGTGGGGGACCGGCTTGAGCGTGACCGCGATCTCGGTGACCTTGCGGGCCAGCCGCTTGCCGGTCCGCAGGTAGAACGGCACGCCCGCCCAGCGCCAGTTCTCGATCTTCAGCCGCAGCGCCACGTAGGTCTCGGTCGTCGAGCCGGTCGGAACGCCGTCCTCCTCGAGGTAGCCGCGCACGTCCTCGCC
>CAZEKK010000095.1:6302-9284 GCA_964512905.1 uncultured Solirubrobacteraceae bacterium | reverse complement strand
CGCCGCTTGCGGGCGGTGCGCAGGTCGATCACCGACACGGTGCCCGGCGCCTCGTTCGAGACCAGGCCGATGCGCGAGCCGGGAAGGATCGCGGCGGCGTAGGGGTAGCTGCCGGTGGCGACATGGCGCACCCGGCGGCTGCGGACGTCGACGACCGCCGCCGCGCCCGCGAGGTTGAGCGGCGCGAGCAGCGTCCGGCCGTCCGGGGAGACCGCGAGGTTCTCGGGCCAGCCGACGCGGGTGGGAGCCTTCGCCCGCGGGAAGTTCTGGACCGGGAGGGCGCTCGCCGGCGCCCGAACCGCGTACCGGCCGACGCGGCGCGCCCGCCCGCGGGTGTCGTAGTCGTAGGCGTAGACGAGGTCGGCCTCGCGGCCCGCGGTCCCGATGCTCGCCTTCGCGGATCCCGCGGCGGCGATGCCGGAGACGTAGGCGCGGCGCCGGGTCGGGTCCATGGCGACGCCGCCGGAGGCGCCCGGCAGCGGCAGGGTCTGGATCACCTCGCCCCGGGCGACGTCGACGATGCGCACGTCGTTGGCGCCGCGACCGCCGGAGACGGTCCAGTAGAAGCGGCCGTCGGGCGTGGCCGCCGCCCCGAGCGGGAGGTTCCCCACCGTCGTCAGCCGCCCCGCCGGTGCGAGCAGCCGCCCCGACGGCATGAGCTTCTGCGCCGACCCGACCGTCAGACGGGAGGCCCGCTGCGCCCCGGCGGCCCCCGGGGCGGCCAAGGGCGCTGCGAGGGCCGCGGCTGCCAGCACCGCCGCGGCGGCGCGGGCGCAGCGGATCGTCCGGGGCGTCGGCCGGCGCACACCCCCGTAACCCGCGCGAGGGCCGAGCGATGCGCACGCGGCCCGGCGGCGGGGCGCGGCGGTCACGCCCGGATCGTAGACCGCGCCCGCCGCGAGCCGCGCAACCCCGGCCGCACGGCCGAGCCCGCCGCCGCGGGCCGTCCGGCGACCGGTCGCATCTGGACACCCGTCAGCCGGCCAGCAGGCGGGCGCGCGCCTCGGCAGCGTCGAGGCCGTCGATCCGGACGACCTTGTCCCGTCCAGCCGCGCCGCGCACGACCGCGACCGCCGACCGCGGCACGCCGGCGCGCCGCGCGATCAGGCGCCGCACGGCCTCGTTGGCCTTGCCGTCGACCGGCGGGGCGGCGACGCGGATCAGGACGGCGCCGCCGCGCTCGCCCGCGACCTCCGTCCGCCGCGCCCGCGGGACGACGCGCACGGCCAGATCGGCACTCGGCGTGGCAGGCTGCTGGCCCATCGATGCCCGGGGTGGGACTCGAACCCACACGCCCCGAAGGGCAGCCGGGTTTAAGCCGGCCGCGGTTGCCAGTTACGCCACCCGGGCAGGATCCTGCGAGTCTAGATGAGCGATGCTGGCGCTCACGCGCGCGCGGGAAGGTGACGATCTGCGTTGGAAAGACCGCAACTTCGCGACCGATCTGGTGTCGGTGAGAGCGTAGGACCGATCTGCGCATGGAAGTCTCTGCCCTGAAAGCCCCGAGTGCCGCCCGGATGCCCGGTCGCTCGCCGCTGCTGCGGCTGCAGCCCGACGAGCGCCTCGTGGCGATGGTTCGCCGGGGCTCGAACGGCGCGTTCGAGGCGCTGGTCGCCCGCTACCAGGCGCGCCTGCTGGCGTTCTGCCGGCACATGCTCAACTCGCGCGAGGACGCCGAGGACGTTCTGCAGGAGGTCTTCGCCTCGGCCTACAACGCGATGCTCGCCGACGAGCGCCCGATCAACGTGCGGCCGTGGCTGTACCGGATCGCGCGCAACCGCTGCCTGAACCACCTGCGCCGCCACCAGGCGATCGGCGTGGACTCGATGGACGTCCACTTCGCCGACGCGGGGATGAGCACCGCCGACCAGGTCCACCGCCGCGAGGAGTTCCGGCTGCTGGTCGCCGACGTGCAGACGCTGCCCGAGACGCAGCGCACGGCACTGCTGCTGCGCGAGATCGACGCGCTGTCCTACGACCAGATCGCCGAGGCGATGGAGACGACGGTCCCCAGCGTCAAGTCGTTGCTCGTGCGGGCGCGGGTGTCGCTCGCCGAGGCCGCCGAGGCGCGCCAGCTGTCCTGCGACGAGGTGCGGGCCGAACTTGGCGAAGTCGCCGAGGGGCTTGTGAAGATGAGCCCGCCCGTGCGCCGGCACCTGCGCACGTGCGACCGCTGCGCGGCGTTCCACAAGCAGCTCAAGCAGACGAACAAGGCCCTCGCCGCGGTCTTCCCCGTCGCGCCGCTGCTGCTGATGAAGAAGTTCCTCCTGACGCAGTTCGGGACGACCGCCAGCGCCGGCGGGTCGGCGGCGGCCGGCGGCGCTGCTGCCGGCAGCGCTGCGACCGGCGCCGCCGCGACCGGCGCCGCGGGCGCGGGCGCCGGCGCGATCTCCGCCGGACTGAGCACGGTCGCGACGAAGGCCGCCGCCGGCCTCGCCGCCGCGGCCATCGTCACCGCCGGGGCTGTCGAGGCCAACCAGGTCGCCAACCACGCCGCCGAGCCCGCCCCGGTGGCGGTCGCCTCGACGCCCGCGCCGTCCGCCACCGGCGGCGGCCCGGCTCCGCGCACGCAGGCTCCGCCGCCGGTCACGGCAGCCAAGCCGGTGACGGAGGCCCCGGTCACGGTGGCGACGGCGCCCGCCCCCGCCCCGGCCCCCGCGCCCGCCCCCGCGGCGTCGCCGGCCCCGGCCCCGGCCCCCGCCCCCGCCCCTGCGCCCACTCCCGGGACGCCGACCTCGCAGACGGTGATCGACACGACCACGCTGCCGACGACGCCGCCCCCGGCCGAGTCGGCACCGGTCGACGAGCCGACCGCCGTCGCCGCGCCCGGGGAGGTCGTGACCGCCCCCACGACCACCGCCCCGGCCGCGCCGCCTGCCGGCGAGGGCGCCACGCCGCCCGCCCCGGTCGCGCCGCCGGAGCCGCCGGCGGCGCCGCCCGCCGCCAACGGCGAGGGCTCGGGCGACCCCGTCGCGCCGTAGC
>CAZEKK010000095.1:0-6202 GCA_964512905.1 uncultured Solirubrobacteraceae bacterium | reverse complement strand
CCTGGCCGCCCGTGGCGACGATCGAGGACTTCCAGGCGATCGACATGCGCGTCGGGCGGGTGACCGCCGTCGACGCGTTTCCTGAGGCGCGCGCCCCCGCGTGGAAGCTCACGATCGACTTCGGTCCGGACATCGGCGTCAAGCGCTCCTCGGCGCAGATCACGTCCTACCCGCGCGAGGCGCTCGAGGGACGCTTGGTCGTCGCCGTCGTGAACTTCCCGCCTCGCCAGATCGGGCCGGTTCGCTCCGAGGTCCTCGTGCTCGGCGCTGTCGACGCCGCCAAGGGCGTCGTGCTGCTCGCGCCGGACGAGGACGTGGCGCTCGGCGCCCGCATCGCCTGACGGCGCTGCCGCGCGGCAGCGAATCCGTCAGGGTCCGGGCTCGCCGCCGACGACCAGGTTGGACTGCTGGCCGCCGTCGCCTCGCACGGGGTAGATCCCGGGCTCGAGGCCCGGCATGCGGGTCGTCGCCGGCGAGCCGTCGGCCTCGGAGCCGACCCGGTAGACGTCGCCGCCGACCGAGACGGCGATCGAGTGCCGCTGGCCGTCGGTCGACTTCAGCGACAGGTCGATGGGCACGAACTGCGGCACCGTGATCTGCGGCGGCGTCATCTTGGTGCCGCCGATCGAGAAGTCCGCCGACGCCGCTGCCCCGTCGGTGCCGCCGTCGTCCTCCCCGCCGCCGGCAGGCGTGCCGCCGGTCTCCCCGCCGCCGGTCGTGGTGCCGCCGCCGGACGTGTCGGTGCCGGGGGTGGTCGCGTCGGTGGGCGGCGGCGGCGCGCCCGGCGCCGAGGCGGTCGGATTCGTCCCGGTCGCTTCGCCGCCGCCGTCGTCATCCGACCCGCAGGCGCCGGCAGCGAAGGCCGTGCCGAGCCCGAGCGTGGCCGCCGCGAGGACGAGAGCCGCGCGCCTCATCGCCCGATCGAGAACATCGCGTCGAGGTCGTGCTGGGAGAACACCTCGAAGGCGACCATGGTCTGGGTCCGTTCGACGCCCGGAAGCTGGCCGATCGTGCCGGTCACGATGTCGGCCAGCATCTCGTGCCGAGGCACGCGGACGATGGCGACGAAGTCCCAGCCGCCGGTGACCGAGTAGGCCTCGGCCACGCCGTCGACGCCGGCGAGGGTGGCGCCGAGGTCCGGCATCGCCGTCCGCTCGGCCTCGATGAGGACGATGGCGTGGGTCACGCGCTGTGCGTCTCCCCCGGGTCGAGGACGACGCATGTGCTGCTCGTCGCGCCTTCGACCTCGCCGCGGAACGCCTGGGCGTCGGTTTCGATCGGCGGGAACGTGTTGTAGTGGCACGGGATCACCGTGCCGGCGCCGATGAAGTCGCACGCGATCACCGCGTCGTGGCGGTCCATCGTGTAGTGCCCGCCGATGCAGACCAGCGCGACGTCGACGGGCGTCTGGCGCGAGACGAGGGCCAGGTCGCTGAAGAGCGCCGTGTCCCCGAGGTGGTAGACGGTCACGCCGCCCACGTTGACCACGAGGCCCGCCGGGGTGTTGACCGTGCCCTTCGGCGTGGTCGAGGTGTGCCAGGCGGGCACGAGCTTGGCCCAGCCCCAGTCGAACTCGACGGTGCCGCCGATGTTCGGGTCGTTGACCGTGACACCCTCGGCGCCGATCTCGTTCGCCAGTTCGACGATCGCCGTGACCGGAGCCCCGGTCCGCTTGGCGATCGGCACCGTGTCGCCGATGTGGTCGGCGTGGCCGTGCGTCAGGAGGATCGCGTCAGCGTCGACCTCGTCGGCACTGGCCGCGGCCTTGGGGTTGCCCGTCAGGAACGGGTCGATGAGCACCGTCGCGCCGCCGTGCGAGAGCGCGAACGCGGAGTGCCCGAGGTAGCGGATGTCCATGGTGTCCTAGTCCTCCGTTCTCGATTCCAGGTTCCGGGCCAGTTCGAAGCCCACGGCGACGCCAACGAGCATCCCCATGCGGGTCTCCTCGGCCACGAGCGTGCGGACCGCGGTGAGCCGCTCCTCGACGTCGGCGTGCCCGGCGGCCCGGAGCACCTCGGCGTCGTGGGCGCCGCCGAACCAGCCGCCGTCCTGCAGGGCCGCCGCCAGCACCGACTGGAGCTGCGGGGCGACCCGCGCGACGAGCGCCTGGGCGGCGCGCAGCCGCTCGGGCTCGGTGAGCGCGGCAATCGCCGCATCGAGCTCCTCGTCGCTGTGCGCGCGGTCGGCGACCATCGCGCGCCATCATACGGGCGTGGCGTTCCAGCTCACCGCCCTCTCCCACGGCGCCGGCTGCGGATGCAAGCTCCCCGCGTCCGCCATCCACCCGCTCGTGGCAGGCCTGCCCCGCAGCGACGACCCCGACCTGCTCGTCGGCCACGAGACCGCCGACGACGCCGGCGTCTACCGGCTGCGCGACGACCTCGCGATCGTGCAGACCGTCGACTTCTTCACGCCGATCGTCGACGACCCGTACGACTTCGGGCGCATCGCGGCGACGAACGCGCTCTCCGACGTATATGCGATGGGCGGCACGCCGCTGACCGCGCTCAACCTCGTGGCCTGGCCGCTCGAGGCACTCGGCGCCGAGCCGCTGCGCGAGATCCTGCGCGGCGGGCACGACGCCGTCGCCGCGGCGGGAGCGGCCATCGTCGGCGGGCACTCGATCGACGACCCGGAGCCGAAGTACGGCCTCGCCGTGACCGGCACCGTCCACCCCGATCACCTGCTCACGAACGCTGGCGGACGGGCCGGCGACGCGCTCGTGCTCACGAAGCCCCTCGGCGCGGGCGCGGTCGCCACCGCGGCGAAGCGGGGCCGCGCCGACGTCGCGCTGGTGTCGCGCGCCGTCGAGGTGATGACCACGCTGAACCGTGACGGCGCCGCCGCGGCCGCCGCGGCCGGGGCGCACGCGCTCACCGACGTGACGGGGTTCGGCCTGCTCGGCCACCTGCACGAACTCGCGCGGGCCAGCGAGGTGGCCGCCGAGATCGACGCTGCCGCTGTCCCGGCCATCGAGGGCGTGCTCGCCCTGCTGGCCGACGACGCAGCGGTCTCTGGCGGCAGCCGTCGCAACGCCGAGTACGCAGCGCAGTTCGCCGCCTTCGCGGAGGGCCTGGATCCGGCCCGCGCGCGCCTCGTGACCGACGCCATGACCTCCGGCGGCCTGCTGGTGGCCGTGGACCCCGGGTGTGCCGACGCCGTGCCGGGCGCCGTCATCGGACACCTGGTGGCCGGACCGGCGGGCGCGATCATGGTCCGCTGACGGTCGCGGCGTGCGCATCGCCCGCCGCGACCGGGCCGCGTGGCCCCGGAGCCGCGCCCGCACGGCACTCCGGCGCTCCGCTCATGACTATACTACGGTTCAGTGACCGCCATGGCACGTCGCATCCTCATTCCCGCCGCAGTTCTGCCTGCGCTCGTCGCCGCGATCATCCCCGCCGCCGCGCCGGCCCAGGCCGGCCCGGCGGCGGCAGCGTCGCCCGTCACGATCCGCTGCGCCGTCACCGGTCCGCGCGCAATCCGTTGCCGGGCCGTCGGCGTCGCGACCGCGACGTGGTCCTTCGGCGATGGCCGCTCCGTGTCGAGCAGCGTCGCCGTGGTCCGCTACCGCCGGACCGGGGGGTACTACCTCCGACTCCGCGCGACGACGGCCGCCGGGGAGCAGGTCGTGCGCGTGGTGTTCGTCCTCGTGACGCGCACCGGCACCTCCGTCCGGATTCGCTGAGCCGGCTACGTCTCGCCGGACTGGTCGAGCACCACGCCGCAGAAGAGGCCCGCCGCCGCCCCGCCCGCCGCGGCCAGCCAGCTTGCCTCGATGGCAGCGAGCGGCATGAGCGCCACCACGGCGGCGATCGCGCCCGCCCCGAGGAGGTCGCTGTCGCTCTCGTCCCCGCGACGACGGGCCATGACCTCCGGCACCGCCCAGGCCAGCAGCAGCGCCAGCGCGGCGCCGTTGGCCCCCGCAGCCAGCGGCACCGCCGCCCCGAAGGCCTCGATCGCGCCGCCGGCGGCGGCGCCCGCGACGTAGATCAGCACGACGGGCACGGGCCCGCGGCGGCGCTCGATGAGCCACCCGAAGAGGCCCACTGCCAGCAGCGCTGCGAACTGGTAGCCGGCGTTGTCGTAGATGAAGCTGTAGGTCAGCAGCCGCCACCACTCCCCGTCGAGCGGCCCGGCGATGACGGCGTCGGCCTGCGCGAAGGCGCCGCCGCGCCAGGCCAGCGAGGCGGCGAGGCTGGCGGCCACGAGCGCGATCGTCGCCCACGGCCGGGCGTCCACCCTGATGCCCGGGATCTCCCCGCGGCGCATGCGCGGGAGCGACGGCTTGGGGGTCGAGCGCTTGCGCTTGGGCTCCTGGACCTTCCCCTCGCGATCGAGCTTCGGCGCGCGCTTGCGCAAGCGGGTCCCGCAGTACGGGCACTCCGTGATGTACGGGCTCACTTCCGAGCCGCAGTTCTTGCACACCACGAAGAGATCGGCGCCGCTGGACATGCGACCGCCGATTCTACGCGCGCGGCTAGGATGCGCCACCGCTCGGCGGCGGCTACTCCCCGGTGACCGCGACGATCTCGGAGACGACCTCGCGCAGGTCGTGGTTGGCCTCGTAGACCACGCGCTGGCGGGCGGCCCCGTTGCCACGCTCGAGCAGGTCGGCGATCCCGCCGAGCTCGGCTGCCGATCCCAAGTCCTGGGCGTGCTCGCGCGTCCGGTCCAGCAGCCGGCGCGCGAGCTGCTTGGTGGGGACGCGCTCCTGCGACGGCAGGTCGACGAGGTCGCCGTCGAGGCCGTGGCGAGCCGCGAGCCACTTGTTCTCGTCGATCATCTCGTACGGGTAGTTCGCCAGGTCCCGGCCCTCGGCGAACGCCTCGGCGAGCTCTTTGACGAGTGCCTGGGTGAGCGCGGCAAGCGCGAGCGTGTGCTCGACCCGGGTCTGGGCGTCGAAGACGCGGACCTCCACCGTGCCGAAATTCGGGTGCGGGCGGACGTCGTACCAGAGGTAGGTGTAGTCCTCCATGACCCGGCTGTCGACCATGAAGCGGATGCGCTGGGCGTAGTCGTCCCAGCCGTGGTAGAACGGCGGCACTCCGACGCGCGGGAAGGCGCGGAAGATGGGCACCCGCGTCGAGGCCAGGCCCGTGACGTCCGCCCGCCAGAACGGCGAGTTGGCCGACAGCGCCAGGAGCACGGGCAGGTGGACCCGCATGCCGTTCGCAACGTAGACCGCCTTGTCCGGATCGTCGATCCCGACGTGCACGTGGACGCCGAAGATGATCTCCTGGCGCGCGACGAACCGCAGCGCGCTGATGAGGTCGCGATAGCGCGAGCGGCCGACGATCCGCTGGTCCTCCCACATCGCGAACGGATGGGTGCCGGCGGCCCCGATGGCCAGCCCGCGCGCCGCTGCTCGCTCGCGCACCTGGCGCCGCAGGGCGCGCAGCTGGATGGCGGCCTGCGCGGTGTTCGCGCACGGGTCGGTGGAGATCTCCAGCACCGACTCCATCAGCTCGGGCTTGATCTCCCCGGCTGGCGAATCCTCGAGGAGACCCTCGATCGCGTTCGCGAGGTCGAGCGTCCCCGCGTCGAGGATCATGAGCTCCTCCTCGATGCCGATCGTGTAGTTCGGCCCGGTGAAGTTGTGGGCCAGATCGGCCATGGCGCGCGCTAGCGTACCCGCGCGGACCCGGACTCGCCCCGGCGGGGGCTGCGGCTTTCCGCGGTCGCGTGTCGATCCGGGCGCGACTAGACTCCGATTTCGCGGGGTCGGCGCGCTCCGGCCTCGTCTCACACCTCGACACGGAGACGATGCACACCATGGGCCTTGGCTACGACGGGAAGCTCTTCATCCTCGCGTTCGACCACCGGGGGTCGTTCCAGAAGAAGATGTTCGGGATCCAAGGCGACCCGACCGCGGAGGAGACGGCGACGATCGCCGATGCCAAGCACCTCATCTACGAGGGGCTCGCCAAGGCGACCGAGCGCGGCGCGCAGGCCAGCGTCACCGGCGCGCTCGTCGACGAGCAGTTCGGCGGCGACATCCCCCAGCAGGCGCGCGCGAAGGGGCTCAAGGTGGCGATGCCGGTCGAGAAGAGCGGCCAGAACGAGTTCGACTTCGAGTACGGCGAGGAGTTCGGCCAGCACATCCTCGATGGCGACCCCGACTTCTCCAAGGTGCTCGTCCGCTTGAACCCCGACGGCGACCAGGAGATGACGTTCCGTGGGCCGGAGCTTCCAGGCGGCCAGG
>CAZEKK010000094.1:0-9316 GCA_964512905.1 uncultured Solirubrobacteraceae bacterium | reverse complement strand
GCAGCGCAGCACGGCGCGGCGCCGCGCCGCCCGCAGCGCGGCGCGGCGCGGCCCGGCCCGGCGCACGCGCGCCGCTCACGCCATCGCCGCGGCGTACACCGCGGCCAGCCGGTCCGCGACGAGCGCCGGGGCGGCGATCTCGGCGACGCGGTCCCGGCCGCGCGCGCCGGCCGCTGCGTCGCCGTAGCGACCGGCGATGGCCTGCGCCCACCCCGCCGGATCGCGGCCCGCGACGACGGCGTCGTCGCCCACGAGGGCGGGCAGCGCGCCGGCGGGCGAGGCGAGCACCGGAACGCCCGCGGCCATCGCCTCGGCGGCGGCGAGGCCGAACGTCTCGGCCGCCCGGGAGGGCACGAGGGCCAGCGCGGCCCCGGCCCGCAGCCCGGCCAGTTCGGCGGGGGCCACCCGGCCGGCGAAGCGCACGTCGGCTCCGCGGGCCGCGGCCTGGGCCGCCAGCGCCGGGGCCAGCGGCCCGTCGCCGGCCACGACGAGCGGCACCCGGGCGGCCGCGCAGGCGTCGATCGCCAGGCCCACGCCCTTCTCGGGCGCGAGCCGGCCGGCGACGAGCACGTGGCGCCCCTCGGCCGCCGGCGACGGACCCGGCGTCGCCGGCACCGGCGGCGGCACGACGTGCAGGCGCCCACGGTCCAGGGCAACGCCGAGATCGGCCAGGCGGCGTGCCGCGAACTCGCTCGGCACCACGAGGCGATCGGCGAGGGCGAGCAGCCGCGGCTGCCACAGCGCGATCCCGGCCGCGTAGGCCGCGGCCTCGGCGGCCCCGCCCCGGCAGCGCCGCCGCAGCCCCGGCCGCGTGTCGCGCCCGTGGCATCGCGTGCAGTCCTCGCCGCCCGTCACGCAGGTCCCCACCGCGCACACGAGGCGGTAGTTGTGCAGGTGCAGGACCACCCGGGCGCCGGCGTCGCGGGCGGCCGCGAGCGCGCGCCAGCCGAACGTCGGATGCAGGTTGTGGGCGTGGACGATCCGCGCGCCGGTGCGCCGCACCGCGGCGGCCACCTCGCCGGGCCGCAGGCCGCCGGCGGCCAGCCCGGCGGCGGCGCGGGCGGCGGGCAGGCCGGCCGAGCCGCGGCTGAGGATCTCCGCCGGTTCGCCGAGGTGCTCGGCGACGAGCGCGGCCAGACGGGCGACCGTCTCCTCCTCCCCGCCGGGCGTCCGGTAGCGGTGGTGCAGGAAGAGGATCACGGCGTGCCGGGCGGAGCCATCGCCCTAACCTAGATGAGTGATTCCAGACCTGCACGCCCGCCCGGGCTGCGCACGCGGATGATGGCGGCGGCCGCCCCGCCGATCGCGGTGATCGTGCCCACGCGCGACCGCGCCGGCTACCTCGACGTCGCCCTCGCCTCGGTCGTGCCCCAGGCGGCCGCCGCCGGCGCGGACCTGCTCGTCGTCGACGACGCCAGCGCCGGCGACGCGGTCCCGGCTGCCGCGGCGCGTCACGGCGCGCGCTACCTGCGCCTGCCCGCGCCGTCGGGCCTCAACGCGGCGCGCAACGCCGCGGCCGACGCCACGACCGCCCCGCTGCTCGCATTCCTGGACGATGATGTCGAGGCCGATCCCGGCTGGCTGGCGGCGCTGCTGGACGCGGCGGCCCGCCACCCCGAGGCCGACGTCTTCGCCGGGCGGATCGTCGCCCGCCTCGAAGGCTCGCACCTGCGCTGCTGCGGGCGGGAGGGCGCGCCCATCACGGCGCTCGATCTCGGGGACGCCGACCGCACGACGCCGTTCGCGTGGGGGGCGAACCTCACCATCCGCCGCGCAGCGCTCGATCGCGCCGGGTCCTTCGACGCCGCCCATCCGCTCTACGGGGACGAGGAGGAGTGGCAGCGCCGGCTCCAGGCGGCGGGCGGCGGGCCGGCCCGCTACGTGGCGGCGGCGCGCGTCGTGCACCGCCGCGCCGGCGCCGACGCCCGCCTGCCCCGACTCGCCCGGGCGGCCTACCGCCGCGGGCGGGCCGCGCGCAGCTTCGATGCCGGCCGCGGCGTCATCGCCCCCGCGGCCGCCGAGGCGCGCAACGTCGCCGGCTGCCTGTGGCACACGGTCCGGCGCGGATGCGGCAACGGCCTGGTGATGGCCGCCCACAGCGCCGGCCGCCTGCACGAGGCGCTGGCGCCCGCCGTGCGCGCGGACGGGCCGGACTTCGCCGCCGGCGAGAGCGGCGCCGTCGGCGGCCGGCGGGCCGCCCTGCTCGGCGCCGCCGACCTGGCGCTCGACCTCCGCGCCGCCACCACCGCGCGGCAACTGCGCCTGGCCCGGGCCGCCAGCCGCGCGCCGGCGCCGCGCCGGGTGCTCGTCGCCGCGGTCACCGGCGAGGAGGGCAGCCCGGCGCTCGATGCCGCGCTCGCCGAACTGCACCGGTCGCGCCACGCCGTGCACGCCGAGGTCGCACGCGGCTACGCGGGACGGGGCAAGTTCCAGAACCTCAACGCCCTCCTCGCCGGCCATCCGCCCGCCGGCGCCGACTGGCTGCTCGTGGTCGACGACGACGTGGTCCTGCCGCCCGGCTTCCTGGACCGGTTCCTGTTCCTCGCCGAGCGGTTCGACCTGCGGCTCGCCCAGCCGGCCCACCGCCGCCGCTCTCACGCCGCGTGGCGGGTCACCCGCCGCCAGGCCGCGCCGGTCGTGCGCGAGACCCAGTTCGTCGAGATCGGGCCGGTGACGGCCTTCCACCGCGACACGTTCGGCACGCTGCTGCCGTTCCCGGACCTGCGCATGGGCTGGGGCCTCGACGCCCACTGGTCCGCGGTGGCCCGCGACGCCGGCTGGCGGATCGGCGTGGTCGACGCGACGCCGATCGCCCACGTCGAGCGGCCGGCGGCCTCGGACTACCCACGCGAGCAGGCGCTGGCGGAGGGGGAGGCGTTCCTGCGCGATCGGCCCTACGTCCGGCGCGACGAGGCGCTGCGCACGCTGGCCGTCCACCGGACCTGGCGCTGACCGCGATGCGGGTCGCGGTCGTCGCCGAGTTCTACCCGCGGGCCGCCGATCCCGTCTTGGGGGTGTGGGCGCACCGCCAGGCGCTCGCCGCCCGCGCGGCCGGCGCCGACATCCGGGTGCTCGTGCTCCACCGGCCGGTGCCGCCGCGCGCCGCGCTGGCCGCCCGGGACCGCCGGGCGCTCGGCGTCGCGCTGCGCCAGCCGCTCCGGGCCCGCCTGGACGGGCTCGACGTGCGCTACCTCCCCTTCCTCGCCCCCCCGCGCCCGCAGTCGTACGGGTCGTGGGGCGCGTGGGCGGCTCCGGGCCTCGCGCTCGCCCTGCGGGCGCTGCGGCGCACGTTCCCGTTCGACCTCGTCCACGCCCATTACGCCGTCCCCGCCGGCGAGGCCGTGCGCCGGGCCGCCGCGGGCGTGCCCTACGTCGTCTCCGAGCACGGCGGCGACGTCTTCTACACCGCCCCGCGCAGTGCCGCCGGCCGGGCGGCGGTCGGCCGGGCCTTCGCCGGCGCGCGCCTGGTCCTGGCGAACAGTGCGGGCATCGCAGCCCGCAGCCGCGACCTCGGCGCGGGCGCCACCCGCGTCGTGCACCTCGGCACCGACGTGCCCGACGAGCCGGCCGCCCCGCCGTCCGTGCCGACGATCGTCACCGTCGCCCACCTCGTCGCTCGCAAGCGCCACGCCGACGTGATCCGGGCGCTGTGGGTGCTGCGGGACCGCCACCCGGCCCTGCGCTACGTGATCGTCGGGGCGGGACCCGAGCGCCCGGCCCTGGCCGCGCTCGCCGCCGACCTCGGCCTCGCGGACCGCGTGGAGTTGCGCGGCCAGCTCCCGCCGCGTGAAGCCGCTGCCGCCGCGCAATCCGCGACCGTGTTCGCCATGCCCAGCGTCGACGAGGCCTTCGGGGTGGCCTACGTGGAGGCGATGGCCGGCGGCGTGCCGGCGATCGGGTGCCTGGGCGAGGATGGACCCGCCGAGATCGCCACCGCCGGCGGCGGGATCGATCTGGTGCCGCCCGGCGACGTCGAGGCGCTCGCGGAGCACATCGACGCTCTGGTGGGACGACCGGAGTGGCGGTCCGAGCTGTCGGCGCAGGCCCGGGCGACCGTGCTGGCGCGCTTCACCTGGGACGCCTGCGGCGCGGCCACCGTCGAGGCCTACCGCGACGCGCTCGCGGGCGCCGGGGGCCACGGATGAGCGACCGCCCGGCCCTCTTCGTGACCGGCAAGGCGCCGCCCGACCGCGTCGGCGCGTTCGCGCTGCTCGCCGAGCGCGAGAACGTCGAGTTCGCGCTCTACGGGGGGCGCGGGCGCCACGCGACCGCAGAGGCGGCCGACCTGCCCTTCCCGCACCGCCGCGTCGAGCAGCGCGACGTGGGCGGACTGGCTGCCGGCGGCCGCTACCGGGCGGTCGTCTGCGGGACCGGAGGCCGCGTGGCGCTGCCGGCCGCCTTCCGCGGCGCGCACCGGGCGGGCGTGCCGTTCGTGCTGTGGGCGTCGCTGTGGGCGCATCCGCGCGGACCCGCCGGCCTGGCGGGCTACCTGCCGCTGCGCCACGTCTACCGCAGCGCCGACGCGATCGCGACCTACGGGCCGCACGTCACCGCCTACCTGCGCCGTGCGGGCGCCCGGCAGACGATCGTCGAGGCGCCCCAGGCGGTCGACAACGCGTTCTGGGGCGCGCCCGCCGAGCGCCCCGCGGAGCGGGCTGCAGCCTTCGTGGCCGCCTACGTCGGCCGGCTGGACCGCGAGAAGGGCGTCCGCGTCCTGGCCGACGCCTGGCGGCGGGCCGCCCTCGGCCCCGAGGCGGCGCTCGCGGTGGCGGGCGCGGGGCCGGAGTCGGACCTCCTCGAGGCAGCCGGCGCGCGGACCGCCGGGGTGCTCGACGCAGGGCAGCTCCGCAACTTCTATGCCGCCGCCGACGTTCTCGTGGTGCCGTCGATCTCCACGGCGACCTTCCGCGAGCCGTGGGGGCTCGTCGTCAACGAAGCGATGAACCAGGGACTCCCCGTGATCGCCACCACCGCCGTCGGCGCCGCCGCGGGCGGCCTCGTCCACCACGAGCACACCGGCCTGATCGTGTCCGAGCGCGATCCGGTGGGCCTGGCGGCGGCCATCCGGCGCCTGCACCGCGACGCCGGCCTGCGGGAGCGGCTCGGCGCCGGCGCCCGCGCGGCGGTCGCCGCGTACACCTACGACGTCTGGGCCGGCGGCATGTCGGCCGCGCTCGCAGGGGCGCGTGGCGGGGAAGGCGCCTGATACCGTTGCCCCCCGGTCCTCCGACCTCGCGTGGCGCCCGGATCGGCGCCGCCTCGCCGCTCATGCGCCGTCTCGCCTCGCTCACAGCCCTCGTCGTCCTGTGCGCCTTCCCCGCCATGGCTCACGCCAGCGGGCAGGCCGTGATCGACGACTGCACCGACAACGGCACGATCGACGGGACGTACTCCGCGGGCGACTACCGGGACGCGCTCCGGGAGATCCCGACGGACATCGCCGAGTACACCGACTGCACGGCGCAGATCCGCGCGGCGCAGCGGTCCGGCAGCCAGGACGAAGGCTCCAGCGGCGGCGGCACCTCCGGCGGCGGCACCTCCGGCGGCGGCGCCCCGTTCGACGGCGGCTTCACCGACAGCGGATCCGTCACCACCGACCCCTTCTCCACCGCGGGCGGCAAGGGCGAGGAGGCCGCCATCGCGGCCGCCGGGAAGGGCGGCGCCAGCCCGCTCCCGGTTGGCAACGGAACCGTCACCCCCGGCGCCACCGGCCTGGCCGCCGAGGCGGTGGCCAACGCGGTGCCCACGCCGGTCCTCGTGGTGCTGATCCTGCTCGGAGCGTTCATGGCCGCCACCACGCTCTCCGGGCTCCAGCGACGATCGCCGCGCGTGGCACGGGTCGTCGAGTCCGTCCGGACGCGTGTCGGTCGTAGCGGAAACGCCTAGCCCGGCGGCGGCCGCCCCGCCGCCGGCCCCCGCATCGCCGGCGCGCGCCGACCGGGCCGATGTCGCGCTGGCGGGCGCCGTCGCGGCGCTGATCGTCGCGGTCGCGTTCGTCGGCGGCGGCGGATCGAGCCTGGCCGGCGTGACGGCGGTCCAGATCGGCCTCACGCTGCTCGCCGCCGGCCTGGCCATCTGGGCGCTGGTGCGGTCGCCGTCGCGCGCACCCCGGCACGGCGCGCTGGCCCTCGCCCTGTTCGCTGCACTGGCCGCCTGGTGCGCGATCTCGATCGTCTGGTCGGTCGAGCCGTCGGCCTCCTGGCGCGAGGCGAACCTCGTCCTCGGCTACGTCGCCGCCTTCGGGGGGGCGATCGTGCTCGCCCGCCTGGCCCCGAACCGCTGGGCCGCAGTGCTCGCGGGCACCGCCCTGGGCTGCGTGCTCGTCTGCGCCTGGGCCCTGGCCACGAAGGTCTTCCCCGGCGCCCTTGACGCCGCCGCCCAAGTCGCACGGCTGCGCGAACCGTTCGAGTACTGGAACGCCCTGGCCATCCTCGGCGGCCTCGCCGTGCCGATCCTCCTGTGGCTGGGCGCGCGCCGCGAGGGCCCGCGGCGGCTGCGGCTCGCGGCAGCCCCGGCCCTGGCGCTCGTCGTGACGGCGATCGTCCTGTCGCAGTCGCGCGGCGCCATCACCGCGGTGGCGATCGGCGCCGTGCTCTGGTTCGCGCTCGTCCCGCTGCGGGCACGTGCGCTGGCCGTGCTGGCGCCGGCGCTGGCCGGCGCCGCCCTGCCGCTCGCGGTCGCGCTGACGAGCGACGCGCTCTCCAAGGACCGCCAGGCGCTCGGCGACCGGATCGCCGAGGGCCGCCTCCTCGGGGTGGCGATCGTGGCCATGGTGGCGCTGGTCTGGGCGGCGTCGGTGTTCATCGACCGCCGTGTGCGCCGGCAGCCCCCGTCGGCCGCCGTCCGCCGGCGGGCCGGCATCGCGGCCATCGCCGCCGCCGTGCTCGCGGCGGCGCTCGCCGTCGTGGCGCTGGCCACGAGCAGCGGCGGCCTCGGCGCGCTCACCGACCCGGACGCGCCGCTCCCCGCCGCCGGCGCATCGCGCTTCGGCGAGCTCTCCAACGCGCGGGCCCGCTACTGGCGCGACGCAATCACCGTCTTCTCCGACCACCCGTGGGTCGGGGCCGGCGCGGGCGGCTACGCGACCGCGCGGCTGCGCGACCGCAAGGACGTGATCTTCGTCGGGCACGCCCACGGGTTCGTGCCGCAGACGATGGCCGACCTCGGCATCGTCGGCCTCGCCCTGAGCCTCGCCCTGCTGGCCGCCTGGCTCGCGGCGGCGCTGCGCGCAATCGCCCCCCGCGCCCGCGGCGGCGACCCCGTCCGGCGGGCCGCCCTGGCCACGATGCTCGCGGCCGCCACGACCTTCGGCGTGCACTCCTTCCTTGACTGGACCTGGTACGCGCCCGCGCCCGTCGTGGCCGCGCTGCTGCTGGCCGGGTTCCTGGCCGGGGCGGGACCGCCGCGGGGCGCGGCCGCGCCCAGCCGGGTCCGCGGCCCCGTGTCGCGCCGCCATGCCCTGCAGGCGGCGTCGATCGCCATCCTGGCCGTCGCGGTGTCCTGGGCGATGTGGCAGCCGCAGCGCTCCGCGCAGGCGGTCGACGCCGCCTACGCCGCCGCCGACGCCCGCGACGTCCCGCTCGCCTTCGCCGAGGCCCAGCGGGCCCAGGACGCCGACCCGCTGGCCGTCGAGCCGCTGTTCGCGACCGCCGCGATCGCCGAGGGCGCCGGCCTGCCGGTCGTGGCCGCGCGCTCCTACCAGGAGGCGGTGCGGCTGCAGCCGGCCAACCCGGCGACCTGGTTCGAATACGGGCGGTTCCTGTTCGCCAAGCGCAAGCAGGTGGCGCTCGGCCTGGCCGCCATGCGCGCCGGCATCTACCTCGACCCGCGCAACCCCGCCAAGCTCGGCTTCTACGGCTGGGCGCTGCGGCTCGCTGCCGCCAAGGATCCACGGCTCGCGAGAGCGTTCGCGCTGAAGCGCCCGCCGCGCTGATCGCCCACTGCGGCGCGGGCCTGCGCGGCCAGGCCGTCGGCCAGGACGACCGCCGGCCGGTACCCCAGCTCCGCCCGGGCGCGACGCAGGTCGGCGTGGGTGCGGGCGACGTCGGCGGGATGGGGCGGCCCGGCGGCCACCGGCACCGGCCGGTGCAGCACCGCGGCCAGGGCCGCGAGCGCCTCGGCGAGCCGCACCGGCCGCCCGCCGGCGACGTTGTAGGCGGCGCCCGGCCGGCCGAACCGCAGCGCCAGCAGCGTGGCGTGGGCCGCGTCGGCCACCGCGGTGAAGTCCCGCACCTGGCTGCCGTCCCCGTGCAGCGGAGCCGCCGGGCCGCCGGTGGCGGCGGCGATGAAGCGGGCGAAGGCCATGTCCGCCCGCTGGCGCGGACCGTAGACCGAGAAGTACCGCAGCAGCACGGGCCCGGCGCCCGATGCGCGGCACATCCGCTCGACCTCCACCTTGGCCCGCCCGTAGGGCGAGCGCGGCGCCAGGCGGGCGGTCTCGGCGACCGGGCCGGACGCCTGGCCGTAGACCGAGGAGGAGGAGGCCACGACGATGCGCCGGACGTCGGCCGCGCGCGCGCCGTCGAGCAGCGCGACCGCCGCGTCCAGGGTGGCCCGCCGCTGACCGGCGGGATCGGCGTCGCGCACCCCGGGGCGAGCGGCGAGGTGAATGGCCGCGTTCGCCCCGGCCAGCGCCCGGCGCGCCGGCGCGCCGGCGACGGAGGCGCGGACGAGGTCGAAGCGCGGTTCGCCTGCCAGCCCGGTCAGGTTCGCTGCGGGCGCCCCCCCGGAGCCGTCGTCGACGCCGACGACGCGGTGGCCCTCGGCGACCAGCGCCTCGCAGACGTGCGAGCCGATGAAGCCGGCGGCACCGGTCACCACGACGAGGCGGCCGGGCCTCACCGCGCTGTCCCCAGACCCGCGCGCCGGGCGCGCGCCAGCAGCAGGCGCCGGAAGCCCGGCGGGCCGCCGGCCCGCCGCACCTCGACCTCGTCGAAGCCGAACTCGGCGAGCAGGCCCGCAAGCGAGCGCCGGGTGTAGAAGCGCAGGTGCTGGCCCTGCGGGTCGAAGGCCCGCTCCGGACCGAGCACGGCCGCCGCGACCAGCGAGGCACGACCGTGGGCCGGCGTCGTGATGAGCAGACGCCCGCGCGGCGCGAGCACCCGCCGGACTTCCGAGAGCCAGCCCGCCGTGTCGGCCACGTGCTCGATCACCTCCGATGACCATACGAGGTCGACGGCCCCGTCCGGCAGCGGCAGCGGGCCCTCGACGGGCGCAAGCCGGAGGTCCAGGAGCGGATCGCGCGCGGCGGCGCGGTGCAGCGCGGCCTGCGCGATGTCGACGCCGATCACCTCGGCCCCGGCGCGGCGCGCGGCGG
>CAZEKK010000093.1:7131-9373 GCA_964512905.1 uncultured Solirubrobacteraceae bacterium | reverse complement strand
GCTGGGTGATGGGCCCGACCAACGAGGTGCTGCGCCAGTTCGTCGGCAAGGCGGTGCTCCTGGGCTTCGAGGCCCTGGACTACTGGAACCAGACGTACAACCGGCGGGTCGTCGAGAACGAGGTCAAGAAGCTCGACGCCGCCGGCAAGCGGGAGCTCGCGGAACAGCTCCTGGCCCAGGCCGACAAGGACGCGGCATCCGAGCCGGCAGCGACCTGATGGGAGCGCGGACGCCGCGCGTCACAACCCGGGGCGGGGGCGGCTGATGGCCGTCGCCGCCCCGCGCCCGCGCCTGCTGGAGCCCGGCCTGCGGCCGGTCGACCCGGCGTTCGAGTCGTGGTGGGTCCGTCCCGGCGCGGCCACCGTCGTCACCGTGCGGCCGGGCGACCGGCTGGCGGTCGTCGATCCGCACGGCGGCCAGCGGGCCGAATTCACGGCGCTCTCCGAGCGCGGCGAGGAGGACCTCGCGGCGCTCGGCGCCGCCGCCGACGGCCCGGCCACGGTGCTGAACGCCCTCGTGGCCTCCGGCGCCGACGACGGCTTCCTCGCCGCCCTGCACGCGCGCGGCCTGCGGCCGCACGACGCCCGCGCCGTCCACCTGTTCGGTCGGGAGTCCGCGCCGCGCGAGCGGGCCGAGTTCGCTGCCGACCGGACCGCGACGGTGATCGTGGCCGCGCCCGGCGGCCGCATCGTCGACGGCGGCTGGCCGGCCTCGGCGATCACCGTCGAGATCCACCGCGCCGAGCCGCTCCCGCGGGCGGCGGCGGAGCTCCCGGCGCCGCTGGCCGAGCCACGCCTCGACGTCCGCGTCGACAGGGCGTCGGCGCTCGCCTATGAGGTCAAGGCGGGCGAGTACATCCAGATCATCGACGTCCAGGGGCGCCAGTGCTCGGACTTCCTGGCGTTCAACGCGCGCAAGCTGCAGGACGGGATCGAGCGCGGCCTGGACGCGACGACGACGCGGTCGCTGATGGGCGCGGCCTATCCGCAGCCGGGGCTGTATCGCAAGTGCTTCGACGTGGACATGGATCCGCTCGTGGAGGTCGTGCAGGACACGGTCGGCCGGCACGACAGCTTCGCGCTGGCCTGCACGGCGAAGTACTACGAGGACATGGGCTACCCGGGCCACGTGAACTGCAGCGAGAACTTCAACGGCCAGGTCGCCCCGTTCGGGGTCGCGCGGCGCAAGGGCTGGGAGGCGCTGAACTTCTTCTACAACACCGGCTTTGATGCCGACCACCAGTTCGTGATGGACGAGCCGTGGTCGCGGCCCGGGGACTACGTGCTGCTGCGGGCGTCCAGCGACCTCGTGTGCGCCTCCTCGGCGTGCCCGGACGACATCGACCCGGCCAACGGCTGGGAGATCACCGACATCCATGTCCGCGTCTACTCGCCCGAGAACCGCTTCTCGATGGCGATCGCCCATCGCGTCACCCCGGAGGCCGACCCGCAGATGACCAAGGAGACCGCGTTTCACCCCCGGACCTCGGAGCTCACGCGCGACTTCGTCGACTACCGCGGCTACTGGCTGCCCAACTGCTACAACAACGAGGGGCCGATCGCCGAGTACTGGGCCTGCCGCGAGAAGGCCGTGGTCATGGACCTCTCGCCGCTGCGCAAGTGGGAGATCGTCGGCCCCGACGCCGAGGCGCTCGTGCAGGCCGCGGTCACCCGCAACATCCGCAAGCTGTCGGTCGGGCAGGTCGTCTACACGGCGATGTGCAACGAGACCGGCGGCATGGTCGACGACGCCACCGTGTTCCGGCTGGCCGACGACAACTTCCGCTTCGTCGGCGGCGACCCCTACGACGGCGTCCATCTCGAGAAGCTGGCCGAGCGCCTCGGGCTGCGCGTCTGGATCAAGCCGTCCACCGACGAGCTGCACAACATCGCCGTCCAGGGGCCGCTGAGCCGCGACATCCTCAAGGAGATCATCTGGACGCCGCCGATCCAGCCCGAGCTGGAGGAGCTCAAGTGGTTCCGGTTCGCCCCGGCGCGCATCGGCGACTACGACGGGACGGCCGTCGTCGTGTCACGCACCGGGTACTCCGGCGAGCTGGGCTACGAGATCTTCTGCCACCCCGACGACGGCCCGGCCGTCTGGGACGCCGTGTGGGCCGCCGGGGAGCCGCGCGGGATGAAGCCGCTGGGGCTCGGGGCGCTCGACCTCGTGCGCATCGAGTCCGGGCTGATCTTCGCCGGCTACGAGTTCGACGACCAGGTCGACCCGTTCGAGGCGGGCA
>CAZEKK010000093.1:5767-7031 GCA_964512905.1 uncultured Solirubrobacteraceae bacterium | reverse complement strand
CTGATCTTCGCCGGCTACGAGTTCGACGACCAGGTCGACCCGTTCGAGGCGGGCATCGGATTCACCGTCGCGCTCGACGTCGAGGACGACTTCGTCGGCAAGGACGCGCTGATCGAGCGCAAGGCCCACCCCCAGCGCACGCTCGTCGGCCTCGAGCTCGAGGGCAACGAACCCGCCGCCCACGGCGACTGCGTCCACGTCCCGGGCAGCGAAGGCCGCGACCAGATCGGCGTGGTCACGAGCGGCATGCGCAGCCCGACGCTCCGCAAGAACGTGGCGCTGTGCCGGATGGCGGTCCAATACGCGGAGATCGGCACCGAGGTCGAGGTCGGCAAGCTCGACGGCCACCAGAAGCGCATCCCGGCCACGGTCGTGCGCTTCCCCTTCTACGACCCCGAGAAGAAGCGCCCGCGGTCGTAGATGACCGGTTTCGAATCCCGCGCAGACGCGAAGCGGGATTGCGTCATCCGGCGATGACCGGCCCGGCCGAACCGCCCGGGCGGCGCCCGTTCGACCTCGCCGGCCGGGTGGCGCTCGTCACCGGCGCCGGCGCGCCGGACGGCATCGGCTTCGCCGCGGCGCGCCTGCTCGGCGCGCTGGGCGCGGCGGTCGCCGTCGGGGCCACGACCCCGCGCAGCGCCGACCGCGCCGCCGACCTGACCCGCGCGGGCGTGACGTCCGCGGCCGTGGTCGCCGACCTCACCGACCCGGAGGCGGCGGTGCGGGCCGTGGCCGAGGCGCAGTCCGCGCTCGGCCCGCTCGACATCCTCGTCAACAACGCGGGAATGGTGCAGGCCGGCGACGCCGACCCCGACCTGCCGTTCCTCGAGCTCTCCCCGCAGGCCTGGCAGGCGACGATCGACCGCAACCTCACCACGGCGGCCAACGTGTGCCGGGCAGCGCTGCCCGACATGGTCGCCCGCGGCCACGGCCGGGTGGTCAACGTCTCCTCGGTGACCGGACCGCTCGTGAGCTTCCCCGGGTCGTCCGCGTACAGCGCGGCCAAGGCCGGGATGGACGGGCTCACCCGGGCGCTGGCGATCGAGGTCAGCGCGTCCGGCGTGACCGTCAACTCGGTCGCCCCCGGCTGGATCGCGACCGGCAGCGCGACCCCGCACGAGCGCGTCGCCGGGACGTTCACGCCGGTCGGGCGGCCGGGCCGTCCGGAGGAGGTCGGGGCGCTCATCGCCTTCCTGGCCAGCGACGAGGCCAGCTACGTCACCGGGCAGTCGCTGGTGGTCGACGGCGGCAACGTGATCCAGGA
>CAZEKK010000093.1:0-5667 GCA_964512905.1 uncultured Solirubrobacteraceae bacterium | reverse complement strand
CATGCCCCTCCCCGCTCTGCGGCCTCGCCGCGCCGCCGCCCTCCTGCTCGCCGCCGCCGCCGTGCTCGTCGGCGCGATCGCGCCGCCCGCTGGCGCGACCACCGCCCCGTCCGGGCTGCGCTTCTACCGGCCGCCGGCAAAGCTCGTGCCCGGGACGCACGGCACCGTGATCTGGTCGCGGATGGTCGGCACGCCGATCGGCGTGCGCGGGGCCGCGAAGACCTACCTGGTCATGTACCGGTCGCGGTCGGTGGCTGGCAAGCCGATCGCGGTCTCGGGGTCGATCTCGATCCCGCGCGGCACGCCGCCGAAGGGCGGCTGGCCGATCCTCTCGTGGGCGCACGGCACGACCGGCATCGCCGACGTCTGCGCGCCGACGCGCACGCCGGACAGCCCGTACACCGAGTACGTCGACCCGCAGCTGCAGAAGTGGCTGGCGCGCCGCTACGTGATCGCCAGGACCGACTACGAAGGCCTCGGCGGCCCGGGCGTCCACCCCTACCTGATCGGGACCTCCGAGGGCCGCGGCGTCCTCGACATCGCGCGCGCCACGCGCGCGCTCGACAAGCGGGTCGGGTCCAAGCTCGTCATCGCCGGACACTCGCAGGGCGGCCACGCCGCGCTGTTCGCGGCGGCGCTGGCGCCGACGTGGACGCCGGACCTGAGGGGTCGCGGCGTCGCCGCCTTCGCGCCCGCGTCGCACATCCTCGACCAGGTCAAGCTGGCGGCGAACCTGACGGCGCCGGGCGGCGGCCTCTCGGGCATCGGCTCGCTGATCCTCGGCGGCGCGGCGGCGATCTCGCCGGCGGTGAAGATCAGCGATCTCGTTGCGCCCGCGGCGCTGCCGTTCGTGCCCCAGATCGACCGGGTCTGCCTCGACAAGCTCAGCGCGTCGAACTCGTGGGGCGGGCTGCCCCCGGCCGACATCGTCCGCAAGGGCGCCAACACGGCGGCGCTGTACGGCGTCCTGGGCAAGCAGAACCCGGCGCTGAGGATCAAGATGCCCGTCCTGATCCTCCAGGGGACCGCCGATCAGACGGTCCTGCCGGTGTTCACGTCGCAGCTCGCCAGCGAGCTGAAGGCGCTCGGGGTCAACGTCACCGAGCAGCTCTTCCCGGGCGTCAACCACGGCGAGATCGTCGCCAAGGCATACACCCCGGCGACGGCGTTCCTGGCCGCGCGGCTGCGGTAGGGGGCGGCCGCTGGCGGACGACGCGCCGCCAGTGGACGTCCGCCGGCGGGCGCGCCGCCGTTTCCCGACCCCGGCCAGGCCGCCCGGGCTTGCCGCGACGCGGGCCGGCACGCCCGGCAGGTCGGCAGCCCCAAGGGGACGAGCCGCCAGACGCACGAGCCCGTCACGCCCCTGCACGTCTGCACAGAGGATCGATGCCCCACAACCCCGGTGCATGAGCGCATGTCAGCCATGCGCGCATGCACGCTCGATGGTCGAAGTGGCGCTGGTGTGACATTCGGCATGTCCGAACCCACTGCGTCGCCCAAGCGCGGCCGGTACGGCGCGCCCCCCGCCGCCCATCCGCCGCGCTCGCCGCCCATCCGCCGGGCGGCCCCACGCCTACGCCGCGCCAGGCGCCTGGTGCAGCTGCTCGTAGCGACCGCCGTGGAACAGGAGCGGCCGGGCCTCGGAGTCGTAGCAGGCGTACTCGACGCGGCCGAGGAACAGCGAGTGGTCGCCGCCCCAGTAGGACTTCTGGACCGCCGCGACGAAGTGCGCCGCCGCGCCGTCGACCAGCGGCGTGTCGTGCACGAGCGAGAAGACCGGCTCGGGCGCACCGGCCTTGGCCCGGCCGGCGAAGTGATCCGACAGCGCGTCCTGTCCGGAGGCGAGGATGCTGACGCCGTAACGGCTGCCTTCGTGCAGCAGCCCGCACATCTTCGTGCGCCGGTCGACGCTGATGAGGATCAGCGGCGGGGCGAGGCTGACCGACATGAACGCGTTGGCCGTCATGCCGTGGATCTGCTGGCCGGCGTGTGTCGTGATGATCGTCACGCCGGTGGCGAACATCCCGGCCGTGCGCCGCAGCGCGAGCGCCGGGTCGTCCCCGAGCTCGGGCGCGATGTCGAGCGCCGCCTCCTGGGGAACGTCGTCGAACGACGAGTCGCCGAACCCCTCGGGCCCGGCCCACAGCGCTGCGCGGAACGGAACGTCGAACTCGGGGGGCGTGGCGGCGGGGTCGGCCATCGGCGGCGATTCTCCCACGCGGCGCGCGACCGAGTCCAGGCGCCCCTACCCCTCGGCGACGACCGGCACCTCGCCCGTCTCGCCGCGCGCGGCTTCGCGCTCGCCGATCTGCTCGACCTTGGCGAGCAGGTTCTCGGCCATCCGGATGGAGGCGGCGTCGATCAGCCGGCCGTCGAGCGAGACGGCGCCGCGGCCCTCGCGGCCGGCCTTCTCCATCTCGTCGAGGATCCGGCGGGTGCGCGAGACGACGTGATCCGCGGGTGTGAACACCTGGTTGGCGAGCGCGACCTGCGACGGGTGGATCGCCCACTTGCCCTCGCAGCCGAGCATCGCCGCGCGCCGGGCCGCGGCGAGGTAGCCGTCGGAGTCGGAGAAATCGCCGAAGGGGCCGTCGATCGGTCGCAGCCCGTTCGCCCGCGCCGCCACGGCCATCCGGGCGATCGCGTAGTGCCAGGGGTCGCCCCAGTGCAGCTCGCGCCCGGCCTCGCCCGGGTCGGTGAGGACGGCGTAGTCGGAGGTGACGCCGCCGATGTTCGTGGTCGTCGACTGGATCGACGCCGCGTAGTCGGCGACGCCGAACACCAGCGCCTCGAGGCGGTGCGCCCGCGACGCCGCGATCAGCTCCACGTTGGCGCGGGCGATCGCCTCGACGTTCGCCATGCCCTTCGCCGTCTCGATCAGGACGTAGATCGCGATCGGGTCCTCGTAGCCCATCGCCTCCTCGATCTGGTCGAGCAGCGTCGCGACGAGGTGCACGTCCTCCGGCCCGCCCACCTTCGGGACGAGGATCGCGTCGAGGTTCGCGCCGGCCTGCTCGACGACGTCGACGATGTCCCGGTAGCACCAGTGCGTGTCGAGGCCGTTGATGCGGACCGACACCGAGCAGCCCGACCAGTCCAGGTCGTTCAGCGCGCCGATGACGTTGGCGCGGGCCTGCACCTTGTCGTCGGGGGCGACGGCGTCCTCGAGGTCGAGGAACACCACGTCGGCGCCCACGCCGGGCGCCCGCTCGAGCATGCGCTGGTTGGAGCCCGGCACGGCGAGCTCGGAACGGTGGAGGCGATGGGTCATGACCATGGGCGCGCAGTGAAGCAGGGCGTCCGGCCCGCGGTCAATCGGGTTTAGACAAATTCCTCCACTCGCATCGAGGAAACCAACCATGTGATTGGCCCTTACGATCGATGCGAAATTCTTCAGGATCCATCTCTTGAACCAATTGGTGCAGGTCTGGGACGCTTGCGAGCCATGACGACCGCCTACGCGCCCCTGTCCCCGCCCGAGCGGCTGCTCTGCGGCCCCGGCCCCGCCAACGTCAACCCGGCCGTGACCGCCGCGCTCACCAAGCCGCTGCTCGGCCACCTCGATCCCGACTTCCACGACATGCTGCTCGAGCTGTCCGAGATGCTCGCAGCGCTGTATGGGCGCCGGGACGGCGGGCTGACGATCCCGCTGTCGGGCACGGGAACCTCGGGCATGGAGGCCGGCATCGCCGCGCTCGTGAACCCGGGCGCAACGGTGGTCGTGGGCGTGAACGGCTACTTCGGCGCCCGCCTTGCCGAGATCGCGCGCCGCCACGGCGCACGCGTGGTCGAGGTGACGGCGCCGCCCGGCGAGGCGGTCTCCAACGCCGCGCTCCTCGACGCGCTCGACGCCCATCCCAAGGTCCGCCTGCTCGCGGTCGTGCACGCCGAGACCTCGACGGGCGTGCGGCACGACCTCCGCGCGCTCGGCGCGGCGATGGCCGGCCGGGACGCCTTCCTGATGGCCGACTGCGTGACGTCGCTCGGCGGCATCGAGGTCGACCTCGACGCGTTCGGGGTCGACTACGCCTACTCGTGCACGCAGAAGTGCCTCGCCGCCCCGCCCGGGATGTCGCCGGTCTCGCTGTCCGAACGGGCGCTGGCGTGGGTGGACTCGCACCCGCGGCCGGCATCCTTCTACCTCGACCTGGGGCTGCTGCGCGACTACTGGGTCACCCGCCCGGCCGTCTACCACCACACGCTGTCGGCGGCCTTCGTCTACGCCCTGCACGAGGCGGTGCGGCTCGCGCTGGCCGAGGGCCTGCCGGCGCGCTGGGCCCGGCACGCCGACGCCGGCGCGCACCTCCAGGCGGCAGTCCGCGAGCGCGGCCTGGAGCTCCTCGCCGACCCCGAGCACCAGCTCCCGCAGCTCACGGCGATCCGGGTGCCCGAGGGCGTCGACGGGAAGGCCGTCCAGCTGCGGCTGCTGCGCGAGCACGGCATCGAGATCGGCGGCGCGCTCGCCGGCGTGCCACCGATGTGGCGGATCGGCCTGATGGGCGACAACGCCACGCGCGCCACCGCCGACCGCGTCATGGCCGCGCTCGACGCCGTTCTCGCCGACGCGCCGGCGCCGGTCCCCGCCTGAGGGGAGCGGCGACCGGCCGGTGGCCCAGGACCGGCCCGCACGAGCGCGCCCGCCGGTGGTCCCGCACGGCGCGACCGCGTAGCATCGCCTTCCCTCTCACGGTCGGCCCGATCCGTTCGAGCGTTGGCGATCACCCTCACCCAGCTCCAGGCGTTCCTGGCCGTGCTGCGCGGCGGCTCGGTCAAGGCCGCCGCCGAGGAGCTCGTGGTCACCCAGCCCTCGGTCAGCGCGGCAGTCGGTGCGCTCTCCAAGGAGCTCGGCGTCGACCTCACCGAGCGCGCCGGCCGCGGGATCAAGCCCAGCGCGGCAGGCGAGGCCTTCGCGCCCTTCGCCGCCGAGGTGCTCGGCCTGCTCGAGCAGGGCCGCCGCGCCGCGGCCGAGGCCGCCGGCGCCAGCGACCGCGAGCTGCGCATCTCGGCCGTGACGACCGCCGGCGAGTACCTCGCGCCGCCGCTCATCCAGGCCTTCGCCGCGCACCGGCCGGCGATCGCGGTGCAGCTCGAGGTCGGCAACCGTCAGCGGGTGATGGCGCGGCTGGCCGACCGCGAGGCCGACGTGGCGATCGCCGGGCGCCCGCCGTCTGACGGGCGCTTCGCGGCGCTGCCGTTCCTCGACAACGAGATCGTGGTCATCGCCCCGCCCGATGATCCGCTGGCCCGGCGGCGGGCGGTCGCGCTCGAGGATCTCGGCGACCGGGTGTGGCTGCTGCGAGAGGAGGGGTCGGGCAGCCGCAGCATGACCGAGGACCTCCTCTCCCACCACGACCTCCGGCCCCGCGTGCTCACGCTGGGCTCCAATGGCGCCATCAAGCACGCCGTGCGGGCCGGGCTCGGCGTCGCGCTGCAGTCCCGTGTCGCGGTGCAGATCGAGCTGCAGGCCGGGCTGCTGGCGACGGTTCGCGTGCGCGAGGGTCTCCCGCGGCGGCAGTGGTTCGTGCTGTGGCCATCCGCCGGCCCGGCCCGTCCGGCCGTGGACGAGTTCGTCGCGTTCGCCGCCTCGCGCGAGGCGCACGCCGCGATCGACCAGTCTCGCCAGATCGTCGAGGCGGTCCGCGCCGCCGCCGCGCCGCGCTGAGCGGC